>DATESM010000076.1:0-5693 GCA_035270805.1 Bacilli bacterium | reverse complement strand
ATCAAAGATTTTGAAAAAAAATATTTCACAGCTTGCATGCCCGTTGAAGTCATCGCCAAGCAAGGAATTGACACCTTAAGACATGGGCCGCTCAAACCTCGTGGTCTCCGTAAAGACAGTGAGCATAAACCTTATGCTGTTGTGCAATTAAGACAAGATAATGTGAGTGCATCGCTTTATAATCTTGTTGGTTTTCAAACCAATCTCACTTATGGGGAACAACGACGGGTCTTTCGCCTCATTCCTGGCCTAGAGAAGGCGGAGTTTGTTAGATATGGATTAATGCATCGCAACACTTATGTCAATGCACCGCGTGTTTTAAATGCCGATTTATCGCTGAAGGTTGATAGGGATATCTATATTGCGGGTCAACTGAGCGGGGTTGAAGGCTATGTTGAAAGTGCCATGAGTGGCCTGATAGTCGCGGTCAATATTTATCAGCGCTTACGTTCACGACCCCCACTTGACTTTACGCATCAGACAATGCTTGGTGCTTTACTCTATTATTTAGTTCATGCTAATCCGGATAACTTTTCACCTATGAACGCTAATTATGGCATTTTTCCGCGCTCTAAACGTTATGATAGGGAAGCTTTTGCCGCCCATTCACTCTCCTTTCTACGTGATTTAATTAGGCAGGAAAATCTATGAATAGAACGATCAGAGAATATCTTGATTATCTGAAGTTTAATCGGCATTATTCACCGAATACACTCTTGGCCTATCAACGTGATTTAGAAAAATTCTATGATTTTTTACTCTTAATTAATCGCCTAGATACGGAAGTTAGCAAAAATGATATTCGTGAATTTATGCGACTTGAATTTGATGAGGGTCGTTCAAAGCGGACAATGAAGCGTCGTTTAAGTGGCTTGCGTGGCTATTATGCCTTTCATTATGAAAGAAAAACTTTTAAAGATGATCCATTTTTAAGAATATCTAGTCCGAAATATACTTCCCCACTTCCAAATGTGCTATTTGATGAACAGGTCCAACTCCTTTTCAAATATAATCGTGAACGAACTGATACACTACGTGATCGTGATCAGGCCCTGCTAGAAATCATGTATGCCACAGGAATGAGGGCCAGTGAAGTGGTGACATTGACGCTGCAACAAATCAACTTTTCTGAACGAACAATCAATGTGATTGGAAAAGGGAATAAAGAACGACTTGTCGCGTATACAAGAGAATGTGCCACGACCCTCAAGCAGTATTTAGACAAAACGCGCCCTAACTTGCTTAGCAAGCGGAAAAATCCTCTCCCAACCAATATTGTTTTTCTTAACCATCAAGGTAATCCTTTGACCATTCATGGACTTGGTTTTATTTTAAAGACGATTGAGCGTAAAACGGGTGATTATCTTGACCTACACCCACATATGCTTCGTCATTCATTCGCAACTTATTTGCTTGAAAAAGGTGCTGATTTGCGTGTCATTCAAGAACTACTTGGGCACGAATCGCTCAATACAACGCAGGTTTATACCCATGTGAGTGAAGATAAAATTCGCGAAGAGTATTACCATGCTCATCCACGTTCAAAAAAACATATGGGTGATAAGAAAGTCTAGATTTGATTCGTCCTTACTAAATCAATTTTTATTTTTATTGGGGAGTGGTAAAATCAAACCACTCTTTTTTGGAGGAAGGCTGATGAAAAATTGGGAAAAACAAATTGCCACTTTCATGGCAAGTCAAACCGTCTCCTTGCTCGGTTCTAGTCTAGTGATGTATGCGATCATGTGGCATATCACACTGACAACACAATCAGGTATCATGATGACAATCATGGTTTTGACAACCTTTATTCCTACGCTGCTCCTCACCCCTTTTGCGGGTGTTTGGGCGGATAGACTTAATCGCAAGATGCTCATGATTGTCGCTGACTTAGGGATTGCCCTTGTCACATTAATTGTGGCCATCCTCTTTATTTTCGGGATCAGAGACCTTTATATTCTCTTTATTGTCTCGATTGTTCGCGCCTTTGGGCAAGCTGTTCATCAACCATCAGTGGCCGCTGTTTACCCCCAAATTGTTCCGCAAGATAAGTTGATTAAGGTTCAAGGAATCGCCCAAGGCATTCAATCTGCCTCGATGATTGCTATGCCACTTTTAGCGGGATTACTCTTTGCAATTTTGCCGCTTGAATACATTCTCTTTATTGACGTATTTACCGCTGCTATTGCGGTTATCTTACTTGTTTTTGTTGTTAAAATCCCTCGTCATCAGGGTGAAAATGATAGTCAGGTGATTGATTATTTTGGTGATATTAAGAATGGCATTAGCTATGCGTTTAAACATAAATTTGTCTTTTACATTTTACTGTTTAGTTTTCTATTTATGCTCATGGTTGCCGCCCCTTCATTTCTCTCCTATCTCCAGGTTGCCCGTGTTTTCGGTGCCGAGCCGTGGCGTTTATCACTGCTAGAAGCCTTGTTTGGGGTTGGCATGCTTTTAGGCTCCATCCTCATCTCTATCTGGGGCGGACTTAAAAATCGCCTTCTAACATTCTTCCTCTCGTATACGATGATCGGTCTAGGCACAGTCGCCCTTGGTCTACCTTTCAATTTTATGATCTACATTGCCATGTGGAGTGTGGTTGGATTTTTTATTGCCACAAGTAATCCCGTCATTGTCGGACTCATTCAAGAAAAGGTTGATCCCGTCTATATTGGTCGTGTCTTTTCAGTATTCACTTTGATCAACACGATTAGTATGCCACTTGGGATGCTCTTTTTTGGCCCACTAGCGGACGTCATAAATGTCTCACACATTATCCTCGCTGCCGGGGCAATGATGGTCTTGATTTCGCTTGTCCCTCTTTTTAACAAAAAACTCCTCAGTGAAGGGGTAAAGACATTAAATTCACCTGACAAATAGTCTCTTTTATCTTCCTAAAACCCCCACTTATTTTTATGTAAATAGGTGGTTTTTTTGTTGCTCATTGCTATTACCTATGGTAATATACATAAGACCTATGGTCACAGTACACACACGTTGGATTCAAATTCTGGTGTCTAACTATGTTAGTTGAGTTTGTTCGAAGACGTGGAGGCTAAACAAAAAGGAGGCTCATATTATGAGTGAAGAAGAGAAAGTCGAAATGGTCGAAAACGGCCAAGAAGGTGTGATGAACGCCGTTCTGCCAAGCGCAGACGCCCCAGTCATTACCTCAAAGAAATTACTAGAAGTCGGTGCCTATTTTGGTCACCAAACCCGCCTATGGAACCCAAAGATGAAACCATATATCTTTGGCGAGAGAAACGGTGTTCATATTATCGATTTAGATAAGACCATCGTTAAAGTCGAAGAAGCCTATGCTGCTTTAAAAGACATCGTCACCCGTGGTGGTAAGGTCTTACTTGTTGGCACCCGTAAACAACATGCCGACATTATCAAGGCTGAAGCCGAAAGAAGTGGTAGCTTCTATATCAACAATCGTTGGTTAGGTGGCACCTTAACAAACTTCAAGACCATCGTTAGTCGCATCCGCTACTTCCGTGAACTTGAAATGCAAGATGCAGATGGCACTTTAGATAAATATTCTAAAAAAGAAGCCAGCGATCTTCGTAAATTAAAAGACAAATTAGCCCTCAACTTTGATGGTATTAAAGAAATGCGTCGCGTTCCTGATGCTGTCTTCGTTGTGAGCCCATTAAATGAAGCTAATGCTGTTGCCGAAGCTAAAAAACTTGGTATTCCAGTTTTTGGTCTTGTTGACACCAATGGCGACCCAGAATCAGTTGACTACATGATTCCATGTAATGATGACGCAACCAAAACTGTCCACTTAATGCTCCAAATTATTGCTGATGCTATCGTTGAAGCAAGAGGCGGCATTACGGTTGTGGCCCATATGGCCGATGATGCAGCTGGTGCGGAAAATATCGATGATGCAATGAAGAAGATTCAAGTCCCAAACAAAGACCGTCAAGACGGTTATGATAGACGCCCTCGTAAAGTCAGAACTGATCACAGTGACAAACCAGGCACGAGACCAGCAAGACCAAGAAGAGAAGAGGAAGGTAAATAATGGCCACATTAATCGAATTAATTAAAGTCCTCCGTGAAACAACCGGAGCAGGCATGATGGATTGCAAAAAAGCACTCCAAGAAACAAACAATGACGTTGAAGCCGCGAAAGACTGGCTTCGTGAAAAAGGGATTACAACCGCTGCCAAGAAACAAACAAGAATCGCCGCAGAAGGTTTAACAATCGCCAAGGTCGATGCCAAGCACTCACTCGTGCTTGAATTAAACTGTGAAACAGACTTTGTTGCTCGTGGTGATGCCTTTATTGAATTAGTTAATCTCCTCGCAGATTTACTACTTGAAAAGCTCCCCGCAACAAAAGAAGAAGCTGACGCTCTTGTTAATCCAATTCTAGTTGAAGCGACCGTTAAGATTGGTGAAAAACTATCATTCCGCCGTTTCGAATTAGTTGAAGTTGATGCAAGTAGAGCCTTTGCTTATGTCCATATGGGTGGCAAGATTTCAAGTCTTGTTGTCTTAGAAAAAGCAAACGAAGAATTAGCCCGTGGTCTTGCCATGCATATCGCCGCTAATAACCCACGTTTTATTAATTTAGCCGACGTCAGTCCAGCTGAACTTGATCATGAAAAAGCCATTCAATTAGAAGCGGCTAAGAATGATGAAAAGTTAGCCGGCAAACCAGCCGCTATGCTTGAAAAAATTATTGAAGGAAAAGTCCGCAAAACCTTTGCTGAAGTGGCACTACTTGAACAAGTTTACTTGCTCGATGGTGTTAATAAAGTCGCTGATGTTCTCAAACAAAACGCTAACAGCGTGCAAACCTTTTACCGTTTCCAAGTCGGTGAAGGTATTGAGAAGAAAAAAGACGACTTCGCAGCCGAAGTTATGGCGGCAACGAAATAACGATTATTTTATAATTAAAACACCCGCATGGGTGTTTTTCTTTGGAGTGAAACTATGGAAAACTATAAACGTGTCATCCTCAAACTAAGTGGTGAGGCCCTCAGTGATAAAGATAATAAGAAGATTTTTCTTCCTGCAACCCTGACCGCAATTTCCCATATGCTCAAGGACTATCAAGACCGCGGCATCCAAGTAGGGATTGTCGTTGGTGCTGGTAACATTTGGCGGGGTAAATTAGCGAGCCAAATGGGGCTTGATCCCGAAGATGCTGATTACATGGGAATGGTCGCCACTGTTATTAATGCCATGGCGCTTAAAAGCACCCTTGAACTCAATGGACTTAAAGCCAAGGTTCTCTCGGCTTTAGCAGTTGAAGATGTCGCCCCAAAGTTTGAAAAAGATGCCGCAATTAAACTTTTAGAAGATGGTTATATCGTCATCTTTGCTGCCGGCACAGGCAAGCCACACTTTACAACAGACACCTGTGCGGCGCTTCGTGCGCTTGACATTGATGCCGATGCCATTTTCATGGGCAAAGAAGGGGTTGAAGGCGTCTACACGTCAAACCCACTCATCAATAAAGATGCACAGTTAATTAAAACAGCAACATACGAAGAAATGATTGATTTAGGCATTCAGGCTCTTGACCTTAGTGCGCTCGAAGTGCTTAAAGACAGCCGTATTATTCTCCGTGTTTTTCAAATGAATAACCTTGATAACTTTATAAAAGTTCTAAAAGATGATAAAATTGGAACAGTAATTAGAAAAGGAAAATAAAATATATGGATGATATT
>DATESM010000075.1:0-6243 GCA_035270805.1 Bacilli bacterium | reverse complement strand
CCGCCCCAAGATAAGAAGGGAAGAACATAGCCCCCGCCCTTAGCCCGACGCTCATCTGCTTGGACTTTATAGTCGTAGGCGTCCTTGTAGCGGCGTAGTTCCCGAGGTCTAAATCTTGCGCTGATTGAGGCAAAAGAATATGAGGCAATATCAAACGTTCCGGCTCTTGCAATCCACATCAGGATCGTAATTCCGAGTAAGAGCGCACTTGGAATAAAAGTTGCGTCACTCAAAGCCGCCCAATTATAAAGAGGGCGGGTAAAGAAAATCGAAAGGGTCATCGCAATACTTATAATGCTTGCGATGATCCAAGTCGTAATAACTCTTTTTTTTGAATGATGGGCAAACTTCATGATTAGTCCTTTTTGACGGCCTTATCGAGGCGCTTAATTTCAGCTTCGTATTTAACCATTTCAACATCATTAGCTAAAATGAAGTGATTTGGTCTAATCTCATGTAATTCAGGTTTTTGTTCAGAATAATCATGAGCTTGGACAGGATTATAGTTGATCCGTTTTCTATTTTTTTCTGAAAGTGGGTCAGGTTTAGGAATCGCACTTAAAAGCGATTTGGTATATGGGTGAAGCGGATGTTTGAATAACTCTTCACTGCTGGCCATTTCGACTAGTTCGCCAAAATACATAACTGCGATTTTATCGCAGAAGTACTTAACAACACTAAGGTCATGGGCAATAAAAAGAATCGTCAATCCAAGTTCGTCTTTGAGGTCGTTTAAAAGGTTAATGACCTGCGCACGAATGCTAACGTCAAGGGCACTAATAGGTTCATCACAAATAAGTAGTTCAGGGTTCATAACTAAGGCGCGAGCAATCCCGATCCTCTGTCTTTGACCACCACTAAATTCGTGAGGATAACGTGAAGCATAGTCCGCAATTAATCCGACTTTCTCTAAAACTTCAACAACTTTTTTGGAGTTTTCGGCACGGTTACGGAAACCTTGAATAACAAGACCTTCTTGAATAATGTCTTCAACAGTCATCCGTGGATCAAGTGAGTCACTTGGATCTTGGAAAATCATTTGCATTTTAGACATAACGGCCTTATCAACATGCTTTGTATCATATTTTATTTGAGAAATAATCGCCTTTTGTTTGGAAACAATCGCGGCTAACTCATCTTTAATGGCGTTGATTTTACCGGTATAAATATCACGGATTTTGGCGATAACCGCCTCGTTTTCTTCTTGTAATTCACTTGTAGATTCGGAAATTTCATCCTTCATTTGCTTTTCAAGGTCTTTAATTTTACGATTAGCCTTGATTGTCTTCCACTTAATTTCTTTTTCATTCCATCTAGTTCCGCCATTGATCCGGTGGCCTTTAAAATAGACGCTACCGCTTGTTATGTCGTATAGACGGATGATTGAGCGACCGGTCGTGGTCTTGCCACAACCTGATTCGCCAACAAGCCCGAAGACTTCACCTTTTTTAATATCAAAGGAAATATCATGAACAGCCTTGGTGACAAATTTGTTGGCCCCAAAGCCAGTTCTAAAAAATTGTTTGAGGTGGTCGACAGAAAGGATGATGTCTTTATCAACTAAATCTTGTCTAAATGTTACTTCTTTTTTAGGCATCTTGTTCACCCGCTTTCTTTAAGGAGTTCTTAATCCGATGGGAAACAATCTTAGGCATAACTGCCTTAGGCGCTCTTTCATCTAATAACCAAGTTGCAGCATAGTGAGTATCACTAACCTTAAACATTGGCGGCTCTTCTTTAAAGTCGATCGCCATCGCATATTTACTACGAAGGGCAAAGGCATCACCTTTAGGAGGATAAATCATATTAGGTGGTGTGCCAGGAATTGCTTCTAGACGTTCTTCACTATCAACATCAGGAATTGATGAAAGTAGCGCCCATGTGTATGGGTGACGTGGATCATAGAAGATGTCACGGCTTGTGCCAATTTCAACAATCTTACCAGCATACATTACGGCAACACGGTCCGCCATGTTGGCAACAACTCCGAGGTCGTGCGTAATAAACATAACGGTTAAGTCACGTTCAACAGTCAGACGTTGGATTAACTCGAGAATTTGTGCTTGAATCGTGACGTCAAGGGCAGTTGTAGGCTCATCACAGATAAGAACATCTGGATCTTGGGTGAGGGCAATCGCGATAACGATACGTTGTCTCATGCCGCCACTAAATTCAAATGGGTATTGCTTAAATCTACGTGTAGGTTGGGGTATTCCGACCTCTTCCATAACCTTAAGTGCGCGTCTTTTGGCTTCGGCTCTCGTGATTTTAAGAGTGTTAATGTATTCAGCATTGACGGCTTTTATTTGTGATTTAACGCTTTCTTTTTGAGCCCCGACGGCCGTTTTTAATTCGGCTTTTAGCGGTGCTAACTTTTTATCGCGGTTAGCTTTAAGGCCGCTATGATACACTTTAACTTCAGCTTTAGCGGTCTTTTTGCGATCAGCTAATTCTTGTTTGAAGAGTTTAATGTTATCTTTTGTTTGAACTTTAATCGCTTCAATTGTTTTTTTGCTTTCGGCTTTAATTACTGCCACTTGGGCTTTAGCTTCAGCAGCCTTTTGGGCCCTTTCTTGTTTAGAAAGGCCTTCGAGTAATTTAACCTTTTCAAGTTCTTTTTTTAAGACACGTTTGGCAATGACGACATCATCTTTAGCTTGCTCAATCGTGCGATCACGTAAGGCTTTCTCGTTATTATATTTAACGAGTTTATCACTGATCAAATCTTGATACATCTTTTTAAGATTATCGCTATTAATAATCATCGCTTCAGTAATTTGTTTCCCGACTTTCATAATTGGGTTAAGTGAGGAAAGTGGATCTTGGAAGATCATGCCAATTTTTTTACCGCGAACACGGTGAAATTCTTCTTCACTGACTTTAGTAAGGTCTTCACCTTCATAGTAGATGTGACCAGAATCAATCCGCCCATTACCAGGAAGGATGCCCATGATTGTTTTCGCTGTTACGGATTTACCCGAACCAGATTCACCAACCACACAAAGAACTTCCCCTTTGAATAATTCAAAGTTTACGCCCCGAACTGCTTTAACACGTCCATTATCGGTGTGGAAAGATATTGCTAAGTCTTCAACTTTTAAGACTAATTCTTTTTTTGTTTTAGCCATATTCTACTCAACCCCTTTCAAGGATGGGTTAAACGCATCGCGTAAACCATTTCCAAATAAGTTAAATGAAACCATTAATAATGAGACAATTAAGGCCGCGGCCACGATTAAGTAAGGATCGGTATGAATGTATCCTTGAACTTCGCTCATCGCAACCCCAAAGCTTGGGAGCCCTTGTAAGCCTAAGTTTAAGTAGGCAATGGAAGCTTCGGTAAAGATAATACCAGGAATCATTAAGACGCCACTGGTGATTAATGGACCAACTGAGTTAGGGAGAATGTGCCGGAAAATAATCCGTCCATCACTTGCACCTAAAGTTCTTGAGGCAAGAACGTATTCACGACGTTTGTAACGATAGAATTGACTACGCGTACGAGCCGCGATACCAATCCATCCCGTGAGAATCATCGCCATGATAAAGACCCCAAAGGAGTTACCCAAAGTCAATATCGTCAGCGTAAAGACAACGATTGATGGAACTCCACTGAGAATTTCAGTGAAACGCTCCATGATAAGGTCAACAGTACCACCGTAGTAGCCACTAATTGCACCCCAGATCATGCCGAGAATAATATTAATTACAGCAACGACAACACCGAGAATAAGTGAAGTACTAAGGCCAGAGAAGACTACTTTAAAAAAGTCGTTTCCTCTTTGGTTAGTGCCAAATAGGTAATAAGGCATCGTTTCAAAACCATAGTATTTGTACATCAAAATTTCAACATCAAGATCAATAATGATTTTTCCGAGAATGTTTGATGAAACTTGTCTCACGACTGTAATAACAGGCGAGGAGTCATTTAAAATCTCGAAGGATGTAGGACCAATATCAAAGTCATATTTTACGAGACCGGTATCAATATATTTAGAAATAAATTCCGCTTTAGTAATACGTTGGACGCGTTCACCAAACACTTTTTGATATTCATCATAAACGAATGTCCCAAGTGTAACTTCAACGTCAATAATCGTTTTTGCACCACTAAAGAGTGTCACTGGAGCGCTTGGAGGTGAAAGTGGGTCTGTTGGGGAATAAAGTCTCCAACGTTTAGTACTAGTTAAATTTTTGTCTCTTAAGACTAGTTCGTTGGCAGATGTCCAGTTAATTCCGCTCTCAGTGAAAGTGTCATCATTAGCGTTGTTAACGTTAGTGGCAACAAAAAAATTCATAAAAAGTGCAGGATAGTGACCGCCATTGACATCGCTTGAGGTGGTTTCAAGGATAATACGGAATCTAGTTTCAAAAGAAGTAACTAGTAAGGATTCAAGTGGACGGTGATCGGCAATGGTTTGGCCAAAGTCGGTCACAGTAATGCTTGTCAAGTCAGCTTCCTCGTTAGTAAAGTCAACAAGTGTAACGACAACAGGGTCGGCACTAGCGATATATTTAACATCCATGACAATTGAATAACTTGGAAGAGTCTCAAACTCTAATGTTTTTTCATCAAATTCAAGTGTAAAGTTATATTCGTTATTAACGTTCATAAATGCATAAGGAGTAGAAATACTTGCTCCCTTATCACGCTTATCAGCTCTTAGCACCAATGTGCCACCACGCCCATATAGGTTAGCGGTTGAATAGTAAGCGAGTGAAGTTTCAATTTCACCAACAATCGCATCTGGATAGAAGGTTGAGGCGCCAGTGTCTGTGTCTGGAGCAGGAACGGGATTATCAGGATCAGTAGTATCTAATAAGATGTTTGCATATTTTTTTGTACCATTAAGTCCATTGACTTTATCCATTCCTGGCCATTTAGGTGGTAAAAAGGAACCTTGTGGGAAGGATTGTTTGATATTTGATGTGTTCGCAATCGGCACGACGATCGCCATCAGAATAAGGATCCCGATAATAACACCGGCAGTAACGGACGATTTGTTTTTAATAAAACGTTTGAGGGCATCTTTAAAGAATGTGGTTGGTTTGGTGTCAAACTTAACATCATGGATTTTTTCATCCATTTGCACAAATTTAAAATCAGCTTTTGAAATATCCCTGTTTTCTACGGGAGTAAGGTTTTTATTCTTTTTGTTGTTTTCCATACTATTTCTTGGCCCCCATTCTAATTCTTGGGTCAACGATACCATAAGATAAGTCGACTAAGAGTGTTGCAAGAAGACCAATCATTGTATACATTGCCATGTCAACCATGACAACGTTATAGTCTTTTTGTTGAATAGCCGTAATAAACAAACTACCAATGCCTGGAATTCCATATAAGTTTTCTAGAATCATCGAGCCGGCAAGTAAGCCGACAAATTCACCAATAATCATCGGAATGATCGGGACGAGTGAGTTTCTTAAGGCGTGACGAATAACTGATTGAGTTTTGGTCAAACCCTTAGTTCTTGCTAGTAAGAGGAACTCACTAGACATAATCTCGGCTAGCTCTGCTCTTGTGTAACGCGCAAAACCGGCGATTGAACCAAAAGCTAAACTGGCCACAGGCAGGACAAAACCTAACACCCTAACATCTAGAGGCGCATTGTCTGAGGGCCATTGTGTCGGCAACCATTTGAGGCCATACGCAAAGATGATTAATAAGAATGTAATCATCACGAAGCTTGGAATCGAAATAAAAATCATTACACCGGTCGAAATAATATGATCAGCGGGTTTATTTTTATTTAGCGCAGCGGTAATGCCGAAGACAAATCCAAGTGGTACAGCAATAAAGACTGAAACAAGGTTCAATTTAAGTGAATAAGGCAAACGATCAAGGATGATTTCCATCGCCGAAACGTTAAGTCTAATTCTGGTTGATAGGCCCCAGTTCCATTCTGTAAATATTCCTCTTAACCAACTACTGTATTGAGTTAAGACTGGAAATTGATTGAACCGATAAATGGTTGTACCAATTTGAAGACTAACTTCAGCGGATGCGGTTGGATCTTGAACTCGATACATATAGCCAAGACGAACTTGGTTCATGTAAAAAGGAAGTCTAGTTTCCGCAGTTCCTGGTGGATGTGGGAATGGGATCATTTTCATTAAAATGAACGTTAGGGATAAGATAACGAAAGTAGTTATTAACATTAACCCTAGTCGTTTTAATACGTATCTCCACATAATATTCTCCTTCTATTTTTAATATAAACATTGCCAGCTTTTTAGGGC
>DATESM010000074.1:0-2577 GCA_035270805.1 Bacilli bacterium | reverse complement strand
CTTTTAATGCGCTACTTAGTAGTTTGTTCCTATAATGGAAAAAATTACTTTGGATGGCAAAAACAAGTTGATGTTCAAACCGTTCAAGGCACAATCGAACAGGTTCTTTCGACTTATTTTAATCAACAAATCATCATCCATGGTTCAGGACGGACAGACGCTAAGGTTCACGCTATTGGCCAAACCTTTCATTTTGATGCACCGACAATTGATGGGGCAAAACTCCTCTATGCGTGTAATAAAATGTTACCAGCGGATATCAAATTAAAGACAATCAAAAAGGTAAAAGCTGACTTTCATGCGCGCTTTAATGTCAAGGAGAAAGTCTACCGATATGGGATTCTACTCCAAGATAAAGACCCCTTTCTTAGCGACTATCGCCTGATCCACCCTTATGGTTTTGACCTTGCTCGCTTTAAAAGTGCGCTCACTTTATTTGTCGGACGCCATAATTTCTCTTCCTTCACGTCTAAGCCAGACGACGAGGAGGGCTTTGTTCGCGAGATTTTTTCAATTAAATTTAAAATCAAGAATAACGAAGTGACTGTGGACTTTGCCGGGAACGGCTTTATGCAGGGACAAATACGCATGATGATTGGGACCGCCTTAGCGATTGCGAGTGGGCGTTTAGAAGAGGATTACATACAAACACGATTAGATAACATGAATAGAAATACAACGAGTTATAAAGCTGGTGGTCAAGGTTTATATTTAATTAAGGTTAAATATTAACTTTTTGTCAGAATTCGTGTACAATTTATAACGAAATTGAGGTATTGATTATGGGAAGACATTTTGAAGTTAGAGCGGCCGCGATGGCCTCAACCGCCGCGAAAAAAAGCGCGATTTACATGCGCGCTAGTAAAGAAATTTATCTTGCAGCTAAGCAAGGAGAACCAAATCCAAATTCCAACCTAGCACTGCGGTCGGCAATCGACAAATTCAAAGGCCAAGGTGTGCCTAAAGATGTGGTTGAACGGGCGATTAAGAAAGCCAGTGGTACGGATGCAGTTGCCTATATTCCCGGTCGCTATGAAGTCATGGGACCAGGTAATACGATGTTTGTCATCGATACTTTAACCGACAACGTTAATCGGGCTGTCAGTGATATTAAAGCCGCAATTAAGAAGGCTGATGCCGTCTTTGCTAAAGTTGATTACAACTTTACAGAAAACGGAATTTTTGTATTTGAAGGCTTCTCGACTGAAGCCGTTGAAGAACATTTAGTGCTCAACGATATTGATGTGTGGGAAGTAGGCGAAGAAGATGGAAAAATTCAAGTGCTTGTTAACCCGACTGCCTTTGGTGCTGCCCGTGATTCACTCTATGAATTAGGTGTTGCCGAATTTATCATCAGTGAAATCAGAATGCTCGCTAACGAAACGATTAAAGTTGACGGTGATAATTTAGAAATGTTTAACCGTCTAATCGACTTATTAGACGAAGTTCAAGATGTTCAAAGCGTTTATCATAACGTTGAACAATAAAGTTGAAATATTGTTGACTAAATTATCAATTTCAATTGACATTTATTCAAATAATATATATATTATTAAACGGCACTATCTGCCTTTTCTCATCCCGGTAAGATGAATGAAATGGTAAGGAGGAAAATTATGCAACGTCAAACAACTAATGCAACGCCAAAAACCGTAACACGTAAATGGTACATCGTTGATGCCACAGATCTTCCATTAGGAAGAATGGCAAGCGAAGTCGCGCTTACATTGATCGGAAAAAACAAGCCAGAATTCACCCCGAACGTCGACTGTGGTGACTATGTCATCATTATCAACGCCGAAAAGGTCGGACTCAGTGGTAACAAACGTGAAACCAAGAAATACTATTCACATAGTGGATATCTTGGTAACTTGAAAGTTAAAACTGCCGGTCAAATGATCGAATCAAAACCTGAAGAAATGGTTGAAAAAGCCGTTTGGGGTATGATTCCAAAAGGACGTCTAGGTCGCAAGATGATTAAGAAATTATTTGTCTACGCTGGTCCTGATCACAAACACGAAGCTCAACAACCAGAAGCCTTAACGCTTCGTTACATTGGAGGGAACAAGTAATGGCAAAGAAAAAAACCGAAACTTACATCGGCGTCGGCCGTCGTAAAAGCAGTGTCGCCCGTGTCTTCTTAAAAGAAGGTAAAGGCAACATTGTCGTCAATGGAAAAGATGTCAACGAATATATGCCATACCAAACCTTAGTCATGGATCTAAAACAACCTTTAACGCTTTTAGATGCAGCCGAACGGTTTGATATTGAAGCAAATGTCCAAGGTGGCGGCTTTACTGGTCAAGCAGGCGCAATCCGTTTAGGAATCGCTCGTGCTTTATTAGAAGCTGGCTTAGATCGCGGCACTTTAAAAAGAGCAGGCATGTTAACACGTGACGCTCGCGCCAAAGAACGTAAAAAATACGGTCTTAAAGGTGCAAGACGCGCTCCACAATTCTCAAAACGTTAATAGTCACGAGACAAGCAATAAAAGATTGGGATTTATTCTCAATCTTTTTTTGTGTTTGATTTTTCTCTCATCAATATTAATTCGGTATTTGTCAAGAAATACTCCTT
>DATESM010000073.1:0-2410 GCA_035270805.1 Bacilli bacterium | reverse complement strand
GTTTTCTTGTCAATGATGAATATCTGACCTTACCTTCAAAGCTAGAGATCCTTTCGCCAACGCTAGCCCGTCTCACACTCAACGAAGGCAAGTATCACCAAGTCAAAAGAATGTTCCTCCGTTTTGGTTACAAAGTTCTCTCTCTTCATCGTGAACAGTTTCACACTCTTCGCGTCGATGAGCTTAAAATTGGAGAGTCTCGTGAACTAACTCTTGAAGAAGAAAAAAGTCTTTTTGTCGATTAAAAGCAAGCAATTTTTTAACGCATTACAATTACTTTT
The DNA here is from genome assembly GCA_035270805.1 of Bacilli bacterium. GTDB lineage: Bacteria > Bacillota_I > Bacilli_A > RFN20 > CAG-826 > DATESG01. The sequence goes on along the minus strand of DATESM010000073.1, from coordinate 2,129 downwards.
TCGTTTGTGTGTTTATTAGATAAACATTTTTTGTTAATTTGTTATAATCAGTAATACGCTAGAGGAGGTACTTTATGCCGAGAACTAAACAACAAAACGAAATGATTCGTAACCGTAGAAAAGATATGATTGTTAATGCCGCAATCCGTGTCTTTGCTACACTTCCATATAATGAGGTGACGATGTCTGCGATTGCCCGTGAAGCAAAATGTGGTCACAGTCTCATTTATCATTATTTTGATAATATCCGTGATCTCTACGATAGCGCGATTGAAAAAATCATCCCTTCTTTCTATCCAATCATGGATTTTACTAAGCTCCCAAACCAAAATCCTGAAATCAAGTTTGTTGGCTTTATTATTTATATCATGCGTCTTTTAAAGGAAGATGAAATGTTTCCCTACTTTGTCCAAACATTTATTCACTCGGCCAGTGTCGGGTTTCATGTGAAATCTAGTGGTCAAACATTTATCAAACACTTTATTCAACAATCGACTGAATTGATCAAGAATGGCCAAAAACAAAACAAAATTATCGATATGGATGCCGAACAAATCGTCACCAATATTTCTTTTACAATTAGAGGAATCTGTAGCAGCCTTATTTTTGAAAAACGTGGAATTATCAATATTCCTGAACCATCAACAATCTACTTACCATTCCTTAAGAAAGACTAGTCTCCATGTTAAAACTACTTAAACTAATGAAATCACTTTGGTGGCAACTAATTCTTGTCTTTATTTTTGTTGCCCTTCAAACTGTTTTGCAACTTCAACTACCTAGTTATACCAATGAAATTACTGCCCTTTTAAGCAATGCTGACCCTTCAATCGGCCCTGATATTAATATCATTTTAATGACAGGCTTAAAAATGCTTGGCGTCTCACTTTTAGGTTTTGCCGCTGCAATTGCACAGATGGTCACCAACGCCTCTTTAATGGCAAACTTTGGGAAGATACTTCGCTCCAAAATATTTCTCCATGTCCAAGACTACTCAGTATCTAATCTCAATAAAGTTGGCACTTCCAGCCTCTTAACAAGAATTAATAGTGACACCAGAATGCTGCAAACATTTATTTTCATGTTAACAAGAACCTTTATCATGGCACCGACTTTTATGGTCATCGGCACGATTAAACTATTACAAATTGACCCAATGTATACAGCAATTATTTTGATTGGTATGCCTATCGTCCTTGTTGTCATCGGCATCACATTCAAAGTGGCTTCCCCTCTTTTTGGTCTTGTCCAAGAGAAACTCGATTATGTCACGCTCCTTTTCCGGGAGGGTCTAACAGGCGTGCGTGTTGTCCGCGCCTTCAACCAAGAAAATCGCGAATTCAAATTCTTCGACGAAGCAAATCGCTCAATGGCGGATACCAATATTAAAGTTGGCCGTATCATGGAGTTTGTTAATCCCGTTATTTCAATTTTATTCAATGTCGCCTATGTTTCTGTTTTTGTTGTTGGTTTCATTCTTTTTGAACAAAGTGGCGACATCAACAATGCAGCCTCTTTTAGCCAAACCATAGGGGCCTCTCAATATGTCAACAGTATTATGATGTCTTTCCTCATGTTGAGTTTTGTCTTCATTATGTTTCCCCGCAGCGCCGCAAGTGCTAAACGGATTGCAGCGGTCCTTGAATTGACCCCTGAAATCACCAATGCCGAAGAGACAATCGATGCGAGTCAAATGACAGATATAGGAACAGTTGAGTTTAAAGATGTTCTCTTTACTTTTAGTGACAATGAACATCCAACGCTGTGTCATATTAGTTTTAAAACCAAACCCGGTCAAGTGACCGCGATTATCGGGTCAACAGGATCTGGTAAAAGTAGTGTCATCAATTTGATTCCGCGCTTTTTTGACGCAACAGAGGGACAAGTTCTTGTTAATGATGTTGATGTTAAAAAATATAAACTTCATGATTTAAGAACTAAAATCGGTTTTGTGCCACAACAATCCCTTCTTTTTAGTGGTACAATCCGTGACAACCTTCGTTTTGGTCGCCAAGATGCCACTGATGAAGAAATGATTGAAGCGCTTAAAGTCGCCCAGGCATGGGGATTTGTTGAGGATAAAGAAGGTCTAGACACTCAAGTTTCACAGGGAGGCAAAAACTTCTCTG
>DATESM010000072.1:0-2641 GCA_035270805.1 Bacilli bacterium | reverse complement strand
TTTATGATTTACCCACTTTTAATTGTTTCATTTTCTTAGCGATAATGAGAATTGTTCGTGTCGGCATGAGGCGGAGTAGACGGTCTAATAACTTAGCGTCACTCCCCGCCATGATTCTGAATTTGTTTTTTTCCATCCCCTTGATGATGATAGTGGCACATTTCTCCGCGCTCAACATCTTTGTTTTAGCCTGACTGGCATCTATATCAAGTTTGGCTCCGGAGTTCTTGGTAATCTCTCTTTTCAACGGCACCAGGGAAGACGAGACTAACCCTGATGTTAGTCTCAATAAGTTCGGCATAAAGGCCTTCCGTAAATAATTTGACGGCGGCTTTACTTGCCCCATACGCACTTTGACCAGGGACAGGAATAAATCCTCCCATGCTTGATATATTAACAATATGGGCTTCCGGCTGTTCAAGTAAGTGAGGCAATAGTGCCTTAACCATGTAGACAGTGCCGTAAAAATTGACGTTCATCACGCGGTTGATGTGTGTGATTTCTAAGTCGACAACATCGACAAAGGGTTGAATGATACCAGCGACATTAATCATGCCATCGATGTGAACAAATCGTTCAATGATAGCACTAATGGTGCGCTTAACATCATCTACTCGCGTGATATCAGTGACAAAGACATCAATAGCGGCCCCATATTCCTTTGTTAGTTCAAGTAGTGCGTTTAGTCCCTTATCATCACGATCAACAGCGGCCACACTCGCACCACGTTTAAGAAGAGAGAAGACGACTTGACGTCCGATGCCGTTAGCCCCACCGGTAACGACAAAAGTTTTGTCTTTAACACGCATAAAGTTTGCTCCCTTTTATTGAGTTTGAGATGTGTAGATAGCTCTATAACTCCAATATAGCAAAAAGAAGGATATTTGTATTCAGTCGATCAAAGCACATCAATTGAAATCATTACGAATTCGTAATAATATTTGAGTAACAAGTAAAGGGAGATTAATTATGAAACAACTAGCAACTTTAAAAGGCATTCACCATGTGACAGCGATAACAAGCAGTTCACCTAAAATTTATGATTTCTACACAAATATTCTTGGCATGAGGCTCGTGAAGAAAAACGTTAACCAAGATGATATACGAACCTACCACCTCTTTTTTGCCGATGACAAAGGTAATCCAGGAACGGATATGACCTTCTTTGATTTTAAAGGCATTGGCAAACACATTGAAGGCACCAACGATATTGCGCGCACAGCTTTTCGTGTACCGAATGATTTAGCGATTTACTATTGGCTAAAACGTTTTGATCACTATCAAGTTGATCATGATGGTGTTACTGAGTTATTCGGTCATAAAGTGATACTATTCAGCGATTTTGACGATCAACGCTATGCCCTCATTTCTGATGAAAAAAATACAGGCATTGCTGCGGGTGAGCCATGGCATAAAGGACCTGTGCCTGATGAATATGCCATTGTGGGTCTTGGCCCTATTTTCCTCCGTGTGGCTAATTATCGGATGATGAAAGAGGCACTAGTTGATATCATGCAAATGAGGGAAATCGATCAGCGTGACGATCTCCACCTCTTCTATATGGGAACAGGGGGAAATGGCGCCAGTGTTATTGTTGAAGAAACACGTGATCTACCACAATCTCGCCAAGGTTACGGTGGCGTTCACCATGTCGCTTTCCGTGTCGAAAACCGTGATGCCATCGATCAATGGACGATGCACTTTGAAGAGCTAGGTTATCCAAACTCTGGTTTTGTTGACCGGTTTTATTTTAAGTCACTTTATGTTAGAGTTTATCCGAACATTTTATTTGAACTCGCAACAGAAGGGCCCGGTTTTATTGATGATGAAGAACCTTATGAAACCTTGGGTGAAAAGCTGACACTACCCCCACATTTACGTCATCGTCGTGACTATGTTGAAAGTGTTCTTCCACCTTTTGATACAACAAGAAGTAATAAAGTATTCAAGAAGGAGTATTTTAATGACTGATAAGAATCTTAAAACCTTGATTGTTCTTTTTAAAACTCAAAAAAATCTCAACCGACACATTAAGAAATCATTACAGGGATCAGGTCTATCTGTTAATGAATTTGCCGCACTTGAGGCCCTCTATAATAAAGGAGACCTTTCTGTTAACGAACTATTAAACTATGTTCTCATTCCGAATAGTTCAATGACATATGTCGTGAGTTCCCTGACAAAGAAAGGCTATATCGAAGACTATCTAAAACCAACAGATCAAAGAATTAAATGCTTAAAAATTAGCTCGGTTGGCCGTGTAGTCTTTACCCGAGCTTATGAGAAGCACTACGCACACATTCGCAAACAATTTGATGTACTGACGAGCGAAGAGGAAGCACAACTTGTTACCCTACTCAAAAAATTAGGGCACTCACTAGAAGGGAGTATTTAATGTATTACATCCATAAAAAAGGCAGCAATAATCGTTTACTTATTCTTTTTCACGGTACAGGTGGTGATGCTAAGGAGATGATTGGTCTAGGCCAACAACTTGATAGTGAAGCAAGCCTATTAGCAATCGAGGGAGACGTCAAGCAGTGGCGGATGAATCGCTATTTTATTAGACATGATGATGGTAGTTTTGATCTTGACAATCTAAGAGACCAAACAAAAAAAGTGTACGACCTCATACTTGAAC
>DATESM010000071.1:0-2718 GCA_035270805.1 Bacilli bacterium | reverse complement strand
AGTGTCCTCCCTTCTCTTTCACGTTTGATGAAAGATGGGATTGGGGCAAAGTTTACAAGAGAAGATCACCATGCGCTTGCTAACCAACTATTCTCTAGCTACGCAAAGGTCCAAGATATTCGTTCTCTTGCCGCGGTCATTGGTGAAGATGAACTCAATGAGATGGATCAAACCTATATGTTATTTGGTAATCTTTTTGAACAATACTTCCTCAATCAAAAAGATCAAAACCGTGGGATTCTCTTCTCACTTAATTTAGGATGGGACTTACTGAGTGTCTTGCCTAAAGGTGAGTTAGGTAACCTTGATGATCAACTGATTGAAAAATACTATAACAAAGATAAAGCCGCCAAACGCTTTAGTCTCAAATCAACCACACTCGTTAACAAAATTATTACAAGAGGCAAATAATGAATTCAAAGGCAATTCCGACAAAAGGTAATCTGATGACGCTTAAAAAGTCGCACGACCTCGCGGTTGTCGGCCAAGCGTTGATGGACAGAAAGAAAAATATTCTCGTTCGGGAAATGCTTTTACTATTGCCGCGCGTCAGTGAAATCCGTGATCAAATTAGTGCGACATACGCCAAGGCTTATTTAGCTTTGCAAGAAGCAAATATTACGCTAGGAATTGTTAACGAAATTGCGAAAGCGATTCCAATTGATAGTTCGCTTCATGTCACCTACCGTAACGTGATGGGGGTCGATATTCCTGTTGTCACCCACACACCAACCAAACATCGGCTTTCCTATGGCTTACGCTCCACCAATTCAAAATTTGACTATGCCTATCAAATGTTTCAACATGCCCGTGATTTAACGGTTAAACTCGCCGAGATTGATAATTCGGTTTATAGCCTCGCTAATGCGATTCGCCGGACTCAAAAGCGGGCCAATGCCCTCGAGAATGTTGTCATTCCTGATTTAGAAGAGAACATCAAATTTATCGCCGAAGTCTTAGAAGAAAGAGAACGGGAAGAGTTTGTCAGAATGAAGGTTATTAAAGCCCGTCAGAGTGAGTAATGGGAGTAGAGACGAAGAAGCTGAGTGTCTTAGATAAAATAGCCCGCATTTTCTATGCTGGCTTTTTGATAGTTTTCATCTTTGTAATCTCCCTCACACTCATTGTCCCCCATGGAATGATTCGTGTGTTTGGTGTTGGCTATTACCGTGTGAACTCACCGAGTATGGACCCAACACTGCAGGTCAATGATTATGTGATTGCGGTCCGGGTTGATGTTAACAATCTAGAAGAGGGCGATATTATTCTATTTAACACTAAACGACAAATCGGTGACCTTGAAATGGTCGAGAAGATTTTTGTCATTCACTATTTTGGCTATATGAATGAAGAGGGACATATATTCACTTATCCAGAAGCTAATAAGGAACTAGCCGCTAGTGACCCGCTTAAATATGATAGTTGGGGGACAAAGACAAATCCCTATTATGTCAGTCGTCGTGATATCGTCGGGGCGCACAGTCAGACCATACGCGGTAGTAGCGTTTTGTCTAGCATCTATCAGGTCTTCTATTCACCTTATTTTTATCTAGGTGTCGGCGTATTGACCGTTGGTGGCTTTGCTAGTTATTATTATCTCAATACACGTCAAAAAAAGAAGAAAGACTAAGAGGAGAAGTAAGGGTGAGAAAAGTTGAACCTAATTTAAATAAGACAAGTCGCGGGATTGTTAAAAAGATTTTTTCACGTGCGACCTTGTTTTCTCTGCTTTTTCTTGTTCAAGTAGCGATTGTTGTTTCTTTTGCCATCTTTTTTGCCCAGTATTATGTCATCTATTATTGGATAGATTTTATTATTCGTATTGTGGCATTGATGATTTTAGCGATTAGAAAATCAGAGACACCTTACCGTAATGCCTGGCTGATCAATTTTATTATCTTCCCCATTCTTGGTGGGGCTATCTATATCATGATTAGTCTCGACCCCTTTCCCTATAAGATGAAAAGAAGAATCAGAAAACAAAACCATGAGATAGCCGCACTGCAAAGCTTTCATCAAAAAAATATTCGTGAACTAGAAAAAGTCGATAGTCGCTATGGCGGGATTGCTAATTATCTCACCTATAGCGCCGCCGCCCCGACGTTTAAAAATAATCCCCTTAGATACTATGAATCAGGCGAAGCTTCACTTGCTGATTTCTTAGCGGATTTAAAAGGCGCGGAGAAGTTTATCTTTCTTGAATTCTTTATTGTAAAAAATGGCACGCTTTTGCAGGAGATTTTAACGATTTTAAAGCAAAAGGCCGCGCAAGGGGTCGAAGTTAAGTTTTTATATGACGGCTTCTCGGCCATGCTCTCTTTGCCCTATACTTATCCCCAAAAGCTTAGGGCAGTCGGCATTGATACGCGCGTCTTCTCGGTGCAGAAAACACCATTCTTCCACCGTGAAAGCTATCGCAGTCATCGAAAATCAATCGTGATTGATGGGAAGATTGGCTATGTGGGTGGCGTCAATCTTGGTGATGAATATGTGAACCGTATTACGCGCTTTGGCTATTGGAAAGATGCGATGCTTCGTGTTGAGGGTGATAGTGTTAATTCGATTACACTCTCCTTCCTCTCAATGTGGGATCAAACGAGCAAACAGCCACTTGATAAGAGTGACTACTTAGTGAAGTATCAAGTTAAGAGTGAGGGCGAAAACTTTGTTATTCCTTATAGCGATAGTCCGCTTGATAATGAACATACTGGCTACAAT
>DATESM010000070.1:0-2704 GCA_035270805.1 Bacilli bacterium | reverse complement strand
GTTTTTGACTGTATTTAATTCTTTTTAAAAAGATACTATCATCAATTTCATCAACATTAACAAGCCTGTTTGGCAGTCCCTTATATTCTTTTTCAAGTTGATAAAGAATGTTGGACCCGGAATATTTTCCAACCAGATCGCTCAGTTTTTGGGTCAATAACTTTTTATCTTTCTTGCTCATGCTCAATTATCTCTTTTGCAAGGCTAAAATAGGCTTGACTACCTGAACTTGTCGGGCGAAAAAGATTAACCGGTAAGCCCTTGGCGCTGGCCTCGGCCACACTAATGTTACGGGGAATTTGTGTCAAAAATGTCGACTCTTTAAACAATCCTCTAATTTCCTGCGAGATTTCTATTCCTAATCTGGTTCTTGAATCAAACATCGTCAACAAAAAGCCTTCAATCCCTAGCGTTTGGTTATATTCAGCTTGAATTTGTTTGATAGTCGATAATACTTGCGCAACGGCATCAAGTGCAAAGTATTCACACTGCACGGGAATAAGGACATTGTTAGCGGCAACGAGAGCATTAATCGAAAGCATCCCTAATGAGGGTGGACAATCAATGATAATATAGTCATAACTTTTCTTAATATGACCAAGGAGATTCTTTAGCATAAAATAGGGATGATCTTCCCGTTTAGACACTTCAACATCCATGCGTGACAAAACAAGACTAGATGGTAAAATATCTAAATTTTTCATCACTGTTTTTTTGATGACTCTATTGACATCAGCCCCATTAAAAAAAGTGTCAAAAATCGTGTTTTTTAAAATCGAACTATCAAGTCCTAAGCCACGACTAGCATTGGCTTGAGGGTCCATATCAATCAGAAGAACGCGGCGGTTAAAATGGGCAAGCGAACTTGAGAGGTTGATGGAGGTTGTTGTTTTACCAACACCACCTTTTTGGTTAGCAATTGCAATAATTTTTCGGTTCATTCTATAAGGGCTTTCTTTTAATTAAGGCGTAATTACGAGGGTATTTGTCTGCAGTGCTTTTTTGTTTTAAAAACACAAGGTTAAGCCTTAGTGAATGATCACTAGGCAGGTAGGATTTATCAATTTTAGCGAGTTTAACATTCAGGGCTTTAATCGCGTGTTTACTCGCCTCAAGTTCTTGCTCCGCCCCCGGTCCTTTAAGGGCAATAAAGAGCCCATCAACTTTGACAAAAGGGACGCTCAATTCAAGGATCATTGGGAGATTGGCTACGGCTCTAGCGACGACAACATCAAAAGTTTCGCGTAGAGAATAAGCCAACTCTTCAGCCCGTTTATTGAGAATTGTAACCGACTTTAAGTCTAGTTTATCAACCACTTCTTGCAAAAATGTACAGCGTTTTGTGGTTGGTTCTACAAGTGTCATCTTTAAATCAGGAACCACAATTTTTAAAGGCAGACCAGGAAAGCCTGCTCCTGTCCCGACATCCAACACTTTTTGATCAGTGAAATTATGTGTTTTAACAAGTAGTAAACTATCGTAAAAATGTTTTTCGATAAAATCATCCTCTGCTAAAGCAGTGAGGTTCATCTTTTCATTCCACTCGGCCAGGAGCTTGCTATAAACTAAAAAAGCATCCGCCATTTGTGAGGTGAAAGGAATATGATAGTTTTCTAACAGTTTTTTTAATTCATTAATTTCCATTATTGTTATAGCGCTTAATATGAATCATCAAGATGGCGATATCGCTAGGATTAACCCCACTGATACGCTTAGCTTGGCCAATTGTTGTCGGCTTGACACGATTAAGTTTTTGCCGCGCCTCAAGACGAAGTCCATCTAGATGTAAATAATCTAGTGTCGTCGGCACAGGATAATCTTCAAGCTTTTGGAACTTTTGAGCCTCAGCTTCTTGCTTGGCAATATAGCCCTCATATTTTACCATAACTTCTAATTGAAATATACCGTTAATATCCAAATTTAAAGTTGCTAACTCCGGTACAAATTCAGCAATTTTGGCGTAGGAAACGTTAGGTCGTTTGACTAAATCGAAGGCAGACATCCCGCCATTAAAGCCGGGATATCCCACTGATTCTAGATAAGAAATTAAGTGTTTATCAAGTCCAAAATGAGTAGATTTTAAGATTTCTTTTGCCTTTTCAATCTTATCTAATTTATCAAGAAAATGCGTGTAACGTTCTTGGGAAATGAGTCCCACACGATAACCATCAGGCGTGAGACGCAAGTCAGCATTATCATGGCGTAGTAACAAACGATATTCAGCCCGTGAAGAAAGGAGACGATAGGGTTCACTGGTCCCCTTTGTCACTAAGTCGTCGATCATCACACCAATATAGGCTTGATCGCGCCGGAGAATTAATGGCTCTTGTTCACGGATTTTTAGTACGGCGTTGATACCCGCCATTAAACCTAAACCTGCCGCTTCTTCATAACCACTCGTGCCAATGATTTGTCCCGCAGCATAAAGACCACTATACTTCTTGAGTTCGAGTGTTTTCTTTAATTGAAGTGGATCGAAACTATCATATTCAATCGCATACGCGTATTTTAAAATAACGGCATGCTCGAGGCCAGGAAGAGAATGAACCATTTGTTCTTGCACTGCCTCAGGCATACTTGTGGAAAAGCCTTGTAAATACATTGAATCAGAATCTCTTGATTCAGGTTCAAGAAATAATTGATGGCGTTCCTTATCTGCAAAGCGAACGACTTTATCCTCAATACTTGGGCAGTAACGAGGACC
>DATESM010000069.1:0-3777 GCA_035270805.1 Bacilli bacterium | reverse complement strand
CAAATAGTAGACATAATACAAAGAGGGAATCACTTGTGATTCCCTTTTTCTTTGTTTGGTTGACAAATTGCCTGAAACTATTTACCCATTTATTAAATAAATGCTACACTATGTTTAGTTAATCCACTTTATATATAAGTAAAGAAATCGATTGATTCATAAGCAACATATATAAATTTGGAGAACTTACATGATAATTCTTAGAAAAGGAGATTTGTCATCTTTTGATGGCAAAAATGTGGTTTATGGAAACTAAAAATTCTATTACACCCAGAGAAGTTCCTGAAGTAGAACAAGAAAAGAAATTGACGTCGGTATTAGGAGTTGATCATTATGCTCATATCCTAAGTTCATTTACCAACATCATGGTCGCCATTTTTCTTATTCTCGGCGCAGGAACTTTTTTTGTACTCAGGTTAATCACCTTTTTACAAAATAGCGGGGTTATCCTTGCTGGTGGTACAGACGGTTTGTTACTGTTGATACTAATCGTTATCACCCTTATCTTATCTTTATTAACAATTGGATTTGGCGTCCTAGGCGTGAGTAAAGCCTTTGCTTTAAGAAAAGCAGTCAGAAATGAAGGCCATATAGATTCCTTAGTTGCTATGGCAAAGACGCAAAAAATAGGTGGTCTATTACTCTTGATCGCAACAGGTCTCTTATTTGTTGCCGAACTACTTATTCCTCTCCTTGTTGTCGCAAATGAAACTAATGCGTTGAGCGGAGTCGTTCCTGGCATTGGCTGGTTATTCCTTTTTGGATTTATGATTCTCGCCGCTAGTGGCTATTTCACCATTGCCTATAACAATTTAAAGGCTAATGAATTAGGGGCAGACTTTTATAGTGACCAAGCGGTCGAACCCATCGGTCGCTTTGAACATATGTTTATTGGTTTTGGTAATGCTTCAAAATCATTTGTGTTCATGATTCTCGATGTTGTTCTCTTGTTTGTGAAGACCTTCGCCAATATCTTTATTGGTCTATATAAAATTGTGATTCATTCTGGTAAAAAAGTTTTCTTATTTTTTAAGAAATTCTTCAAGGACTTCTTTGCCCACAGTTACCGGACTAAGCTATCTTATTTCTTCATGGGAGCTGGCCATTCCTTTATGCGCCGTCCGTTTAAGACAGTACTCTATTTAGCCATGCAGGTTGGTTACATTGTTTACATGTTTCTCCCCGCGGGTGGATTTTATTGGCTGTCAAAATTTGATAACTTAGGTGACGTGGCTGTTACTTATGAATACATTTGCCAAATTCCAGGTGTCTCGGTCGCTGATTGTCCCGCTAACGCCCTTCTTCCCACTCAAGCCATTTTCCAAGATAACTCCATGTTAATTACGCTATATTCTGTTGCGACAATTTTGCTTACTGGCGTTTTCTTCCTGATGTACTGGCTTTCAATTAAGGGTGTCATCAAGGCAGATGAAAAATACAGTAAGGCGCTTGATGAATATAACGAAGAAGTTTCGCGCTTAGACAATGCCCCACAAAGTGCCTTTATTGAAGGACAAGAAGTGGCGCTCCCAACTTTTAAAAATCCGCTCCCCACATTTATGGAAGAATTGCGTGAACTGCTCAATGGTCGCTTCCATCTGACGACCCTATCGGTTCCGGCTATTACAATTTCAATCTTCACCATTTTGCCACTGATCTTCATGATTTTATTGGCATTCACAAACTATAACGCCGATAATGGTCCACCCAATACACTATTTACTTGGGTTGGGCTTCAAACCTTTGCTCAACTCTTTACCTCTGTTGGTGGTAGCAACTTTGCCATTGCTTTTGCTGATATCGTTCAATGGACCTTTGTTTGGGCATTCTTTGCTACAATTTCAAACTACATCTTTGGCCTTCTCCTCGCCATGATCATTAATAAGCGTGGAGTCAAACTTAAAAAATTATGGCGGACTGCTTTTGTTATCACAATTGCTGTCCCTCAATTTGTTACCTTATTACTGATGAGTCGCTTACTTGATAAATATGGTCCAATCAATCAAACACTGCTTGATTTAGGTTGGATTAGTCGACATATTGAATTTTTAACTAGACCAACAAACGCTAAGATTTCTGTCATTCTTGTTAACGTCTGGGTAGGTGTTCCTTACACGATGCTGATCACCTCAGGTATTTTAATGAATATTCCTGCTGACTTATATGAATCAGCACGTATTGATGGGGCTGGACCGATTGCTCAATTTATGAAAATTACCATGCCTTATATGCTCTTCGTGACTGGTCCATACTTGATTACACAATTTATTGGTAACATTAATAACTTTAACGTTATCTTCTTCCTGACAGGAGGGGGGCCATCGGCCTCGGTTCCGGGCGTCCCTTATGGTAAAACCGATATTCTTGTTACCTGGCTCTATAACCTAACGGTTGGTGGTGCGCAGCAACAATATTCAATCGGTAGTGCGCTTGGTATCTTTATCTTCTTGATCAGTGTGTTTATCACCTTATCACTTTATTCAAAAACTAGTGCTGCAACGCAGGAAGGAGAATTCGCATAATGGCTAAGAAAAAAGAAACACTTGGTAATGAAATTATGAATGAACAAGCACCAATGCCAAATGAAGAAAAGAAAGTCGTTAATGTGGCGCGTGGGTTTAAAAATCAACGCGTGGTTAACGCGACCGTCAATACCTTCTTGCACATTCTCCTCACGGTTCTTTCAATCGTATGGCTGTTCCCAATCGTTTGGTTGGTTCTCAGTTCTTTACGTATTGAAAGTACGGGACCTGCTGGCTACTTTATTCCAAAACAATGGGGATTTGATAACTATGTCAACCTTTTCACGAATTCCTACATTCCTTATTTAAAATGGTTTACAAACACATTGATCGTCGCGATTTTTACAAGTATATTCTCGACGATTATCGTGCTTTTAACTAGCTACACATTTAGCCGTCTACGCTTTAAAGGACGTAAAGGCATCATGAAGTTCTTAATGATTCTTGGGATGTTCCCAGGTTTCATGTCGATGATTGCTATTTACTTTATTCTTAAAGCAATCGGCCTGCTACCAAGCGGCGCAGGAGGTAGCAACCAAACACCAGTCTCCAACTACCTAATTTCTCTTATTTTAGTTAATAGTAGTGGTGCGGCGATGGGCTACTTAGTTTCTAAAGGTTATTTCGACACGATTTCCACTTCAATTGATGAAGCGGCCGAGATTGACGGTGCCAATAAAGCACAAATCTTCTGGCATATTATTCTGCCACTATCTAAACCGATTGTTATTTACACTGCCTTGACATCCTTCATGGGTCCTTGGGGTGATTATATCTTCGTCGCAACGATTACACGTGATAAGACAGAGGCGTGGACAATTGCGCGTGGACTCTATAACATGCTCAATGGTCCTGGAATGATAGGCGACTATTTTACGACCTTTGCTGCGGGTGCTGTTCTCATCAGTATTCCGATTACACTCCTCTTTATTTGGATGCAAAAATACTACGTTAGTGGTGTTACCGGTGGAGCTGTAAAAGGTTAATATGACGCTATTTAAATTACAAAAACTCACACTACTCCTTGTGCCACTTTTAGCATTAAGTGCGTGTGGTACATCAACTAGTTTACCTATTAGTGAAGAGCCGACAAGTGAAGGTCCAACAACGCCGCTCACCTATGAATTTGACAATTCAATCGCCAAAATGCGTGGTGGAGCCTATTATGAAATCTTTGTCCGGTCATTCGCGGATAGTGATGATGATGGTATTGGCGATCTCCGAGGAGTCGCTGATAAAATGTCCTATTTAGATG
>DATESM010000068.1:0-5119 GCA_035270805.1 Bacilli bacterium | reverse complement strand
GAAGAATGTCACTAGCCGTGAGGACAGGATAGGCAAAAAGACCTAAACCAATCGCGTTTTGCTCCATCTTTTGGCTTTGATCCTTAAATTGTGTCATTCGAGAAAGCTCGCCCATATAGAGAAAGTTTTGTAAAATGGCATTCATTTCAGCATGAGCACTGACACTCGATTGTTGAAAGATGACACACTTTTTTGGGTCTAATCCTGCGGCAAGATAGAAGGCAGCAATGCCCTTAATGTTAGTCCGTAGAAACTCGGGTTCAATCGGTAAAGTTAATGCATGAAGGTCCGCAATAAACAAAAATAATTCATTTTCTTCTTGAAAATGAGTAAAAAACTTAAGCGCGCCGATGTAGTTTCCTAAGGTCAGACGGCCAGTTGGTTTAATTCCACTTAAATATCGCATATAAAACCTCACTTGTTAAATTATAAGAACTATTGCTACCAGTGTCAATTTTATAAATTGTTTATTGTTAATAAACATCATTTATAGTATTCTAGTATCACTAGGAGGTACTAGAATTATGATTAAAATCTATACATCTCCGAGTTGCTCATCGTGCCGGAAGGTCAAACAATGGTTTGATGAACAAAAAATTCCTTATGAAGAACATAATATATTCGCAGCCGCTCTTAATGAGAAAGAGCTCAAAGAAATGTTATATAAATCAGAGAACGGAACCGAAGATATTATCTCCACGAGAAGTAAAATTATTCGGGATAAAAAAATCGATCTTAACAAGATGTCCGTCAATGAAATCATCGCCTTCATCAAGGAAAATCCGTCGGTCCTCAAGCGACCAATTATGGTTGATAGTCGGAGGATCCAAGTCGGCTACAACTCGGAAGAAATTATGACGTTTATTCCGCGCGCTCGACGCATTGCTCTCGAGGCTTGTTCTCCAGAGGGATGTCCTCACTATCCACATTGTGACCATGTCCAATAAAAAATAGCTAGTGTATTACACTAGCTTTTCTTTTTAATCTTTTTGGATTTTGCGGTGAGCGATAAGCGCTCTTTTTTGTTTGCTTATTTTATTTTCAACAAATTTAATACCGACTTTTTCACAGACTTCTTCAAGAAAGAAACGGGCTTTTTCGAGTGAAGAACCTTCCATTTCTAATTCGTAGTCGACCTCATTTGCGTATTCATTTTGGTCAACAGCTAATAAATAACTGTTGTAAGGAATATTGATCCGTGAGGTTGTCAGCTGTGCTAGTATCGTTAAACTCGTTGGTTCAACATAGAGACGTTCGATAAATTCGGAGATTGTGCCAGTAGGGAAAACACCCTTTTCACGGAAAGCCATAAACTCATGTTCACTAATTAATTGACTCTTTTCAAGTAGCCCTTCACTGAGCGGGGTTTTAAGTGTCATCACTAACCCATTCAGTTGTCTTACTCTTAAACTAACCTCGTGTTTTTTTAAATCAGCGTCTTTAGTGTCAATATAATAATTAGTTTGGCAGACGGCCTCACGCTTTTCATTTTTAAAAAACTCGAGGACGCGATCATACTCAGACTTAGTAATTAACGTCTTAACTTCAATTTCAATGTTAGTGGACATAATTTTCTCCTTGTTATGTTAATATGCTACAATAATTTAGACACTTTTAAAAGAGGAACGAGCATGAACATCGCAATTATGAGTCGTGATGACGAATATAGCAAGCATATTGAAGCGACTTTAAATCAATTGATTGAAAGTCAAGGTTTAAATCGTAATGAAGAACAACCCGATGTGGTTATTTTTGTTGGTGGAGACGGCACTTTTTTACGGGCAGTTAATCATTTTTTAGCCAATCTAAATGATATCAAGTTTATTGGCGTTCATACTGGATCACTTGGATTTTTCTGTGATTTTTCTGTTGATGAACTGCAAACAGTGATCGATCTAATCAAACAAGAAAAACCATACCAAAGAAGATACCGTTTGCTAGAAGCCTGTCTAGAGACCGAGAAGGATAAACGGCTATTTTATGCCGTCAATGAAATTAGAATTGAAAATGCCCAACATACGATTATTACGGATGTGTATATTGATGATTTATATTTTGAAACCTTCCGGGGTAATGGCTTGCTTGTTTCTAGTCAACTCGGAAGTAGTGGTTACAATAAATCAATTGGTGGGGCCATTATTGAGAGTGGTCTTGAACTGCTTGAACTAAGTGAAATTGCACCGCTTAGTAACAATATTTATCGGCCACTGAATGCCTCGCTCGTTCTTAGAGGCAACAGGATAATTACCTTCAGTGGTGTCGCGGGCCAGACGATTCTAGGCTTTGACCATCTTAGCGAACGCATAAATGCTGACGAATTTGGTCTCAAAGTTAGGTTAGGAGACAAAAAGGTCACACTCATCCATAATGAAACTCGACCTTATTTGTCGACACTACATCAAGCATTTATTAAGAGTTAAGGAGAAATCGATGACTTTCGAACAATTTTTACGCGAGTACAGTCAATACATATCAATTATTATTTTTGTTATCATTGCGATTGTGCTTGCGCTCTACATATTTATACCACTATTAAAAAAGAAACAACCAAAAAAGCCAGATATCAAGCATGTTGATGTCTCAAACTTTCAGCTCGCCTTAGGTGGGAGTGATAATATTTTGTCCATTTCCCTCAGTGGGTCGCGGCTCAGTGTTGAACTGGTCGACATGAGCGCCTTTGATAAAGATAAATTAAAAGCGCTAGGGGTGAGTCGCATAGTCGTGATGAAAACAAAATTAATTCTGCTCGTTGATGAGCGCTTCAAACATTTAGGAAAATAAAAAATCAGGTTAATTACCTGATTTTTATTTGAGATATTTTTTTAATTCTTCAACCGGTAGACCCATCACATTGTAGTAACTTCCAACAATGCGGTCAACGAGCTTGAAGGACTCATCCTGAATGCCATAAGCGCCTGCTTTGTCAAAAGGCGATCCGGATTCAATATACTTTTCAATTGTTTCATCGTCGAGGCTATTAAAGTAGACCTCCGTCACGGCATTAGCGTTGATTTCACGTGTTTGGTTGAGCAGTGTGTAGCCAGATATAACATGATGTTTGCGACCACTTAGGGTTTCTAACATCCGTCTAGCTTCTGCTTTAGAGCGTGGTTTACCTAGCACTTTACCATCAATGACAACAATTGTATCAACAGCCAAAATCGTATCATTTTGATGGGTTTTAAAAACCTCATAAGCCTTCATTTTACTCAATTCTTTTGCCAAGTCACTTGGAACTTTGACGACAACATCTTCATCAATATCAGCAGGGATGACAGAAAAGTCATCGGTAATTAAATGCAAGAGTTCTCTTCTGCGAGGTGATTGAGAGGCAAGAATAAGCATCTTACTTCACCTTATTCATAATGACAGGAATAATCATCGGACTACGACCTGTCTTATCATAGAAATATGGTTCAAGGATATCACGGCAAATTTGTTTAATTTCGCCAAATGTCGTATTTTTACTCGCCATTAATTTATTGACTGCTTCGTTAATGCGGGTTTGCGCCCGGGGAAGAAGATGAGAAATCTCAAAGTTAATGAAGCCCCGCGAATAGATTTCGATTGGCATCATTAATTTATTATTTTTTGAATCAAGCGCAACGAGGACGGAGACCATGCCATCATGGCTGAGTTTTCTCCGATCAGAGAGAACGGCTTCGCTGACACCATTAAGAGAGTTGCCATCAATATAGATATCTTCACATGGTATCGTTGGGCCAACAGATACGCGCTTGTTCCTTAACAAAATGGTCTCGCCATTGCGAAGAACAAAGGTGTTTTCTTTAGGAATCCCAAGTTTTTGTGCGAGTTCTGAGTGAAGTTTTAACATTCGATATTCACCATGAATCGGCATAAAGTAGGTAGGGTTAAATAAACGTAGCATCAGTTTTAACTCTTCTTGTGAAGGGTGTCCTGAACTATGAATGTTACGTAAGATTGAATTCGTTAGTACATCCGCACCAAGACGTGTTAGTTGGTTAACAACACGATCAATACCTGCCCCATTGCCAGGAATTGGCGAAGAGGAGAATACGACAGTATCACCAGGGATGATTCTGACATCTTTGTGTGTGCCATCAGCTATACGTGAAAGGGCTGCGAGGGGTTCGCCTTGAGAACCTGTGCAAAGGATGACAGTTTCTTCAGGTCTGATCGTATTAATTTTTGCAACATCAATCAAACTTGAATCAGGAATTTTGATGTAGCCAAGTTCACGTGACGCGGCAACGACTCTTTCCATTGTTCGACCAATGATAACGAGTTTACGATTAAAGTTAACAGTCGCTTCGACAATTTGTTGTATCCGTGAGATGTTACTCGAAAAGGTAGAAATAATTAAGCGCCCCGTTGTTTGGGCAAAAATATCATTGATCGCAGAAATAACGATTCTCTCACTCGGTGTATAGCCTTCTTTTTCAACATTAGTGGAATCACCAAGCATCAGGTCAACACCTTCGTTACCGATTTGGCTAATCTTTCCTAAATCCATTGGCCGGCCAATCGGGGTTAAGTCAACCTTGTAGTCTCCCGTCGAGACAATACGGCCTTCTGTTGTATCAACACAAATGCCAAAGCAGTCAGGGATTGAATGAGTAACTGCGAAGAAACTCACTTTAAAACTATCAATATTGTAAATGTCATCAGGTTGATATTCGACAATTTTAACTGGTGTTTTAATTCGCATCATCCCAAGCTTATGACGAATGAGCGCTGCGGCAAGAGGTGGGGCGTAAATCACGGGGATATGAATGGTTTGAATGAGGAAAGGAATCGCGCCAATGTGGTCTTCGTGACCATGTGTGATAAACACTGCCTTAACCTTTTTACTGTTATTTCTTAAGTAGGTGAAATCAGGAATGACATAGTCAACCCCTGGTAGTGATGCTTCAGGAAAGCGGACGCCGACGTCGATAATAATCAACGACTTCTCGTTTTCCACAACATACAAATTTTTACCAACCTCACCTAAACCCCCCAGGGCATAGACGGAAACTGGCATCGCAAATATATTCTCTTTGGCCATAAATAAATAAACTCCTAAGTTATAATTTAAAAATTATAGTATTTGTAAACATCTTCAATACTATTTTAAAGGTCAACTTTACATAAGTAA
>DATESM010000067.1:0-3066 GCA_035270805.1 Bacilli bacterium | reverse complement strand
ATTTTGGACGTTAAAACCTTTAACCATAAAGAGTTCACTTTTTTGAAGGCGAAGAAAAACAGCCGTTTTCTCCTCGGGTAATAAGACAAGATTAACGCGTTTGACTGGGACAATCATAGATGTTGCACCTCAGCAAATATATCTTCAACAATCTTCTTTTTTTCTTGGTTGAAAGCATCGCTAAACGCCTTCTTATCACTGGCAAGTTTAAGCGCGAGAGCTTCATGCATCGCGCCTACTTCCGCCCCAGTTTCTTTTCTAATCGCTTCGACTTCGGTTTTCAGCGTTTTATCAAGTTCATCACGTTTGACTCGCATCTTTTCTTCAAGGACTTTTAGATGATGTTCTCTTTGTTCTTTCAGTTCTACTTTACGATTATCAAATTCTTGTTCAAGTTTAATAATTTTTTCAAATGCCGACATTCTGTCACCACCTTTGCTAATGGCTTACTTCTAAGCATCATATTATTAATATGATACTAAAAAACAGCCTTAAAATAAACACATATTCCGACAATCACCAATTAAATCACCTTATCGCGCGCTTTTTTAACCTAATATCGCTGTGAGTAGACATTTTGCTCATTATATTATGGTAAAATATAAAAATAAGGATGAAATAACATGAAGATTAGTATCGCCCAAATTAAAGTTATCCCTGGTCAACCAAGTCAAAACTTTGCCACAATACAAAAAGCGGTTGCCAGCGCCAAGAAAAACAAGGTTGATCTCATTGTTTTCCCTGAAATGTGTGTGGGTGGATATTTTATGGGTGACCGTTATCTCGATCACGATTATTTAACATACACCGCTTCTTTTAACGATAAAATTCTTGCTCTATCCGATGATATTGCTATTATTTGGGGGAATATATACCTAGGCCAAATTGATGGTGTTACTAAGGGAAGAGACGGTCGACCTGTTCGTTTTAATGCCGCATTTTTTGCCTATAATCAACAATTTGTTCAACGCGAGGATCGTGAATATCCTGGCCTTTATATCAAACATTTAAACCCAGATTATCGTGTCTTTGATGATTCGCGCTACTTTTTTAGTGGTTTAGAGTTGATGCGCGCCCAAAATGAAACGAGTTCAAGCATGCTTAAGCCCTTTATCTTCACCCGTCACGGTACATCTCACAAAATATGTCTTGAGGTGTGCGAAGATTTATGGGATGACGATTACGCCTTCAAAGCAACACGAATGATTACAGCCCAAAACCCTGATTTACTTATCAATATCTCGTCTTCACCCTGGACACTTAATAAAGAAATCGCCCGTGAACGACATCTAAAAAACAAGGCAATTGTGCCCATTATTTACGTCAATGCAGTGGGTCTTCAAGACACCGGCAAAAACGTTCTCCTCCTCGATGGGGGTTCACTATTTTTTAATCAAAGAGGTGAAAAAGTCGCGATGGCTAACGACCGCTTCAGTGAGGAATTGCTCATCGTTGATTTAAATGAACCTGTTTTAAAACAAAAAAGTTATCAACACTCAAAACTGCTTGATGCCCTTCTTTTTGCTCTCAAGCAATTTGATGAGGCGATGTTTAAACAAAAAGTTAAATGGATTATTGGTCTATCAGGTGGGATTGATAGTGCACTCAATGCGGCACTATTAACAATGGCCTTAGGCAAAGAACGTGTTCTGGCCTATAATCTACCTTCACGCTTTAATTCAACAAAAACGATAGGAAATGCCCAGCAAATCGCCACTAAACTCGGAATCAGCCTCGAGATACTGCCAATCGAAAAATTAATCCAGAGCAGTCTTGATCTATTCCCTCTTGGTGTGAGCGGGCCAGTAGAAGAAAATATCCATGCTCGCTTAAGAGGCCATGTCCTCTCCACGCTTGCCCAAGTCCACGGTGGTGTTATTTGTAATAACGGCAACAAAGTCGAAATCGCCCTTGGTTATTGCACACTTTATGGCGACACCATTGGTGCACTTTCTCCTCTTGGTGATCTCACAAAAATGCAAGTCAACGACCTCGCCCTTGAAGTTAATTTGCTTTGGGGTCAAGAGGTTATCCCCGCTAACCTGATCGCGAAAATTGAAAACGGTATTCCTTTTTATGAATTCGCTCCAAGTGCTGAGTTAAAAGAGAATCAAGTTGATCCGATGAAGTGGGGCTATCATGATTGGCTGCTCAACAAATTGATGACCTTCCCGACAAGGGATATCAATCGTTATATCGATGACTATTTAAATGGTCGTCTTGATGAGCAAACCAAGCACTTATTAAAACATTATGGCCTTGAACAACCTCAGGCGTTCTTTAAGGATTTAAAGTGGTTGATAACCCAACTTGATGGCAGCGTGTTTAAACGCATACAAATGCCACCCATTGTCACGATTAGCCGTGGGGCCTTTGGGACTGATTACCGGGAAACACAGGCGCGAATCGAGCAATATTTAACAAATCTAGATTAAGAAGGTTCGTGATTAAAATAGTAACTATTGAGCAAATATGACTCGTGATATTTAATGAACTGAACCCTATTTAGTTCACACAGGAAGAAAAACCCTCTTAGCGTAAAATATACGGTAGGAGGTTTTTTATATGGCTAAAAAGGGACAAAAACATAGGGACTACCCTTCTAATATAAAATTAGAAGTTGCTTCTAAAGCTCTTGGTGGAAGAGGATATAGAAGTATTGCGAAAGAATATCCAGATATTCCTGTATTTACAATCAAAAACTGGGTTTGGAAAGCCAAAAACAATATCGATGTGACTAAGGATGATAGGGGTTGTCATGGCAGACCAAATACAAAGAATCTAACGTTAGAGGATTACAAAGAGAGATATGAAATCTTAAAAAAATACCAGGCCTTCTTACAAGCACGACGAGAGAAAAAGTAACGTTTATAACAATCCATATAAACGAATACAAACTATCCAACTTATGTGCAGCTTTAGCGATATCTCGTAGAACTTATTATAAATATCGTAACAAAGAAGATCCTGATTATTATGAATACTTACTTATCAAAGAAGTTTTCGACGAAAGCAAAGGCACATATGGATATCGTAGGGTGTTAGAAGGTCTCAAGATTAAATATG
>DATESM010000066.1:0-7076 GCA_035270805.1 Bacilli bacterium | reverse complement strand
CTCTTATCCTTCATCCACTTAAAAAACTTAAACATGATTTAATCTTCCTATCTCATATTCTTATATACTTAAATATTACGTGCTACTATTATTCATTATTGTTCTATCATTTAAAACGCTATCAATCTGCTTATATTTTTCCGATCAAATATAAGTATAAATCTTCAGATTCATTAACCAAGTCAACAATTATTCTAATAAAATTTGTATAATCTTTTGTCATATGCGCCTTATCGAGTGCATCATAATAATCTGCTCTATATTCTGTTTTGATTACGACTGGTGGATAGCCACTTTGAATAAGTTCAAAATTTAATAAAAGTCTTGCTGTTCTACCATTCCCATCGACAAATGGGTGAATCTTTACAAACTCTCCATGTAAGAAACAAGCTCTTACTATAGGATGTAAATCTTTCCAGCTTTGATATTTTTCAATCATTTCCTGCATTTCATATGGAACATTCATGTATATTGGTGGAAAATGCTTAGCCCCACTGATAAACACATTTTCATTTCTATATTTACCAGCATTAGTAGAATCAATTTCTTTCAAAATTAAATAATGAACAGCTTTAATATCATATTCGGAAAGTTTAACGTTCTTGCTAACCAGATCTTCAATGTATTCAATAGCTTCTTTATGATTAATAATCTCTAAATGATCTTTTAATGGTTTTCCCTTAATGGTTATACCATTTTCTAGGACTACTTTTGTTTCTGATAAGGTAAGTGTATTACCTTCAATGGCATTAGAATTATAAGTCCATTCAATAATCAGTTTATCTCTTAACTGTCTAGTCATATTTTGAGAGAATGGACGATGGGAATCAATTATTCTCTTTTTATCATCAATAATATTAAAATCTATTGAATCAAATACCATGTCATTAACTAGTTTATATCTTTTATCAATCGGTTTTTGCGAATCCTCTGGTATTAGCCAAGTCTTTCCTACTTTCTTTGCACCATGAATTCTACCTTCTGCACAAAGTATTCTAATTCTTCTTTCTTTTATATTCCATTTAGTAGCAAAATAAGATATATTTTTGTATTCCATTATTTAACCTTCCTATTATGCCGTTAACGGCACAATATTAGTGTATCATAGTTTTTTACTTAGCCAACATTATACCGTTATCGGCACAATGTATTTATTCAAGTTTCTTTTAATCAATTGTGTTTTTGTTATGCTTTCGTGTCTTTATTGACCTTTTGTGTTTTTATACCAACTTCAAAACGCTATTGACATTAAACCTTTAAGAAATTGGTGTTATAAAAAGAAAAAAAGGGGGGTTATCCCTATTTTCGTATCCCTTAAGATCGATACTATTGTATCAACACTGTTGTGCAAATATGGCGGAGAAAGAGGGATTTGAACCCTCGCGAGACTTGCGCCCCCTACCGGTTTTCGAGACCAGCCCCTTCAGCCGCTTGGGTATTTCTCCACGCAATGAAAATTATATCACATCTAACAAATTTGTGTCCATGTGATTATCGATGAGTCACTATGCATTTTCGCCTAAATAAGTGTATAATATAACTAAGTTATATATGAGGAGAGAGCATGATAACGAATTTAGACTTTTTCCAACAGTATCCTGCTTTATCTGTCTCCCTTGTGGTGACACTTTTATTTATTGCTTTTTTGACTATCTCATTATCAATTTATTTTAAGGATGACAAGTCCTATAGAAAAAAAGTAAACACTGCGATTAATCCGACACGTATTTACGTTGTTGATTTTGGTCGTGACCGCTCACTATTTTTTGATAAACGTAAGTTTTCTCGCCGTAGTGAAGGCAACGTTGAAGCTTTCTTCCATCAATTTGAAAGTAACGCTGTTGAGGGAATTCGTTCATGGCTTGATGCCCTAATTAATGGTGAGGACGTGCCTTTATTTTATGAGGCGGATGTTAATGTTGCTTCACTTAAATCAACCTTTTTCTCGCTTCTACAAGTGTTGAAGGTCGATAAGGAGAAGAAAATTGTTTACCTTGAAAGTTATCTTTTACGTTTTCTTCGGCCTCGGCATCAAATTAATCGCCGGCTCGAGAATAAATCACGAACATATTTTAGAAACTACGAACGCGTGACTCCGCTTTATATGAAGGCGCGAAGCAAAGGGCGAGGGATACTGATGGTTGTTCGCTTTTTCAAAATTCATAAGCGACAAGAAGATGATCTCGATTTAGAAAAACTCTTACTAACAAAATTAAAGGATTACCTTACTTTGTTTGTTAATCCCCAAAGGGTCATGTTTGATATCGATGACCTCCATGTTGGTGTGTTGGATAGCCGTGCACACGATTATAAGAAGACCAGAATTATCGCTAATTCAATCAAGCATAACCTCTCAAGTTTCATGAACCTGAATGGGATTGACGGTTATTCATTCTCAATCGGCGTGGCGGATGCAAAATCATTTGCAAACTTCGAAGATATCATCACAGTCGCACGTGATTCCTCCTTTTTAGCGGAGTCGAAAAATCAATTTATTTTTTATCACGATAATCTTCAACCGGAGACCGGACTGGCTAGTGATTACTTTCGCTCGGAGCTCGATAATTTTATCAAAGACAAGAAAATGCAGTTGTTTTTCCGACCTATTGTCAATGTTGAAAAGGCAAATATTACTGGATATATATCGTTTATCCAACCTCATCAATCGACGTTTAGCACCTATCAAGAACTAACGGATTATGCCATTAAATCAGGGCGCGAGAAAGAGTTATTCTCGGTTGTTACGCGTAAAGTGACATCGTTATTTTATAACGAGGTACAAAATCACGATTATCACCTATTCATGCCAGTTCAAATCATCAACCGCGATTCGATTATTCGCTCTTTGACAAGGATGAATCATATTAATGAAATCAAACTTGTATTAGTGTTCGAGTCCGATGATATTGAAGCCTCACTGACAAACATCGAAGAAGTGCGCGTTGTACTAGAGGATATTAAAAAGGCTGGATTTGAGATTGGCTTGACACTTCAAGATACTGAGCTCATTCTCCCCAATGCCATTTATGCCTTGTTCGACTTTTATTTTGTAGATGAAGGACTGTTGAAAAAGAGTTATAAAAACGAGCGTAATCGAGTATACTTATTATCGGCTCTTGGCAAAATATTGCGCTACAAACGGCCGATCATTCTCAGTGATCTCATTACCTGGAGTGATATTGAATATTTTGTGAGAGCTGGTGTAGATTATATTAGTAGTGAAGAAATTAGTAAGAAGTCAGAAATGCTCTTACCAATCGACAAGAAGAAAATACAGAAAATAACCAATTTGACAAGGAAGAGATAATGATGAAAAACGAATTTAAAAATGATGCAATCACCCGCTTAGAAGATGACTTTGCCCAATGGTATACAGATGTATGCCGCAAAGCCGAATTAATGGATTACAGTAGCGTTAAAGGCTTTATCATTTATCGCCCCTATGGCTATGCTATTTGGGAAAATATCCAAAGCTATCTTGACCGCCGATTTAAACAAACTGGACATGAAAACGTTTATATGCCACTCGTGATTCCCGCTTCCTTGTTTCAAAAGGAAAAGGACCACGTTGAAGGTTTTGCCCCTGAAACACTTGTGGCGACCATGGGGGGGAAGAATAAGCTCGAAGATCCTCTCATTATTCGCCCAACAAGTGAAGTGCTATTTTGCGAACATTTTAGCAAAATTATTTCTAGTTATCGTGATTTACCAAAAAAATACAACCAATGGTGTAGTGTCGTTCGTTGGGAAAAAACGACGCGGCCTTTCTTAAGAGGAAGTGAATTCCTCTGGCAAGAAGGTCACACGATGCACGAAAGTGAGCTTGAAGCACGCCAAGAAGCCCTCGACATGTTGCAAATTTATAATGATATGGGAAAAGATGTGCTGGCTATACCTTTCTTAACTGGCGTAAAAACTGAAAACGAGAAATTTGCTGGCGCGGTTGAAACTTATACGATCGAAGCGTTAATGCCAGATGGCAAAGCGCTGCAAAGTGGAACCACACACTATTTTGGTGATGGTTTTGCAAAGGCATTTGACATTAAATATCAAGATAAAACGAACAAACTTGTTAATCCATTCCAAACTAGCTGGGGAGTTTCCACGCGGTTAATAGGATCAATTATCATGGTTCATGGTGATGACAATGGACTTTCACTCCCACCTTATGTGGCACCAACTCAAGTCGTTATTATTCCAATTCAACAAAATAAACCTGGCGTATTAACAAAAGCAAAAGAAATGAAAGCCCGGCTTGATAAACTTGGACTCAGAGTTAAACTCGATGACAGTGATCGCACACCAGGTTGGAAGTTTAGCGAGTATGAAATGAAGGGTGTACCAATTCGTCTTGAGATTGGTCCTCGTGATTTAGAAAACGGTAACATCAGTGGTGCTAAACGCTACAATGGCGAAAAGTTTATGATTGGCGATGCCGATTTAGAAAAAACAATCGTGCCTTTGCTGAGTGATATTCATGATGCAATGTATCAAAAAGCACTCAAGTACTTATTGGACCATACGACGGAAGCGCATGATTTAGACGAACTTGATGTCGTTCTCAACCAAAAGCTTGGCTATGCTAAAGTGATGTGGGATGGCAATCTAAAGGGCTTAGAAATCATTAAAGAACGCTTTAGTGCCACGGCAAGATGTATGCCCTTTAATCAGTCAGCTTTCAGTGATAAATGTGTTGTCAGCGGGAAGCCGGCAAAGTATTTACTTGTTGTTGCAAAAGCCTACTAAGATTTAAATGAAATTGCCATTATTGTTATTTACATAAAACACACAACATGATAATATTTAATGGCAATGTTTGGAGCAGTACCCAAGTTGGTGAAGGGGCTTCCCTGCTAAGGAAGTAGGTCGGGTAACTGGCGCGAGAGTTCGAGTCTCTCCTGCTCCGCCATTTCAAAAAAATAGGTTCGATTCATATCGAACCTTTTTATTTACCGTGATATCATGAGCACATGAGATTAATTAAACCCGATAAACACTACTATGCGTCCTACTTAGAGGCTATTAAAGAGGACGAAGACTATTCCCCAAATACTGAGAGAATTTTTTCGAGTGAAATCGACTATTTTGACAAATGCCATGATTATGATTTAGGTATCAACTTACCACCAACTTGGGTGCCCGCTACACAACTTTGGGCAATTGAAAATGACACCTTTATCGGCGAAGTTGGGATTAGGCAGCAACTCAGTGATTTTCTCATTGGCTATGGCGGCCATGTTGGTTATGAAGTCCGTTATTCATACCGTGGCAAGGGATATGGGACGACTTTACTCGCACTGACACTTGATTATATCAAAAACCGATTTCCATACATCAAAAAAGTACTGATTACATGTAATGATGACAATGCGGCCTCTTATCGTGTGATGGAGAAAAATGGCGCGGCGATGGGTGAAAAGGTCTGGAGTGATCAAAAGGGTGACAAGGCGCTGATTCGTAAATACTGGATTAATTTATCCTCACATGTGATTGAAACTTCACGACTGATTTTAAAAGAGACAACGATGAAAGACTTTGATGACCTCTATGCGATTCTCTCCGACCATGAAACCATGAAATATTATCCGCACATTTATGATCAAAAGGGCGTCAAACGCTGGCTTAATTGGTGTATTGAATCATACAATCAATACGGATTTGGGCTCTGGTCCGTGATTGATAAAGAATCAGGTAAATATATTGGAGATTGTGGACTGTCTATGCAATTAATTGACGGAGAGCAGTTACCAGAGATTGGCTATCACTTCAATAAGAAGTATTGGCATAAGGGCTATGCAAGTGAAGCAGCAAGGGCTGTTAAAAAGTATATATTTGCTAATTATCATTTTTCTGCCCTTTATACCTACACGAATGCCTTAAATACCCCTTCAATTAAAGTCGCCACAAACAATGGTATGGTTTTTCTGAAAAAATATAAAGATAAGGATGGTCAAATGACGAGTGTTTACGTCTTGACTAGACAAGACTTTGACCGGCAAAATAATGAAGAAACAAACAACTAACTGTTATCGCACTAGCGATATTTATTGGCTGATTGTGATAAAATATAGAGAGATTAGAGGTTCATTATGTTAGTAAAAAGAGGTCTCATTATTAGTAACGCCTTCACTGTTTTTGAAGAGTTTTTTCATATGGTCAAGCGTTTACAAGATGAATTTAGCCGTTATGACATTCGCGTTGATTACAAACGAAACGATCAAGTATTGGCCTGGATAGATAGCGACGGCCAGGCCAAAGCCAACATTGGCGATTATGATTTTATCATCTATTTTGACAAGGATTATCATATTGCAAAGTTGCTAGAACTAGCAGGCTATCGTCTATTTAATCGCGCTGAAGCAATTAATATATGTGATAGTAAAATGCTAACCCATCTTAGCTTAACTAATCACGGGATCAAAATGCCAAAAACGATAAACTATCCACTTCGTTATGGCGCCGGCAGTGATGAAACTTTCCACGCTCGCGTGATCGAAGAACTTGGTTTTCCAATGGTGATTAAGCATTATTATGGATCCTTAGGTGAACAAGTCTTCTTAGTCAAAAATAGAGAAGATTTCGAGGCAGTGACCGCTGGTCTTAGATACATTCCTCATCTCTATCAAGAATACATTCATACGAGTTTTGGCCGTGATTTGCGCATCGTCCTCGTTGGACATGAGATTGTCGCTTCGATGCAAAGAAACGCTCAAATCGAAGGTGAGTTTAGAAGTAATATCGAAACAGGTGGCATAGGTTTGCAGGTTGAAATCCCACCTAAATTTGCGGAAATGGCCATTAAGGTCAGTCAAATTATCGGCCTTGATTATTGTGGCCTTGATCTTCTTTATGGGGAAGGGGATGAGCCACTTTTAATGGAAGTTAACGCTAATGCCTACTTCTCTCCGATAGAAAAATATTCAAAAAAAGACGTAGCAGGTCGCTACGTCAAATATATAGTTGATACAATTTATCATTGATTGTGTTTTTGGCAGTTTTGACAGAGGCCATAGATCACAAGATCATGATGTGTCATTTTAAAATTATTCTCATCTGCGACATGATGAAAATGTGAT
>DATESM010000065.1:0-5886 GCA_035270805.1 Bacilli bacterium | reverse complement strand
CCAGTTCGTGTCGCCGGATCGCTCGTACAAAGAGCCACGCTTCATAATCAAGACTTTATTGTTGAGCGTGGGTTAATGATTGGCGACTATGTTACTATTCGTAAAGCTGGCGATGTGATACCTGAAGTAGTCAATGCACTTAAAGATCGTCGCGATGGCAGTGAAAAACCTTTTTCAATGATAACTCATTGTCCAGTATGTGGGGCGCAACTTGAATTCAAAGATCCGATGCACTTTTGCCCTAATCCAGATTGCCAAGCGCGAACGATTGAAAAACTGATTCATTTCTCGAGTCGTGATGCCATGGATATTGAAGGACTTGGTGATAAAATTGTTGAATTGTTATTTAACGAAAAAATGCTCACCACTATTGTCGACATATATAAACTTTCGCGTTACACCCAAGATTTGATGGAAGTTGAAGGTTTCTCACATAAATCAATTGCTAACCTATTAGAAGCCATTGAACAATCAAAAACGCGATCATTTGAAAAGGTTTTGTTTGGACTAGGCATCAAAGAAGTTGGTAGCAAGACAGCTAAAATCTTGGCTAAACGTTACCAAAACATCGAAGCGCTTATGCAGGCAAAGGAAGATGAACTCTTGCAAATTCGTGATATAGGACCTGTGGCGTGTGCCTCACTCCTTGCCTACTTTGCGGAAGATAACAATGTTAGTATGCTCAATGAATTAATGTCTTTAGGTGTGAATTTTGAATACTTAGGGCCTAAAGATAGTGGGCTTGAGACCATCTTCAAAGATAAGACCGTTGTGCTAACAGGTTCACTTGCGACCTACACGAGAGAAGAAGCAGGTGAAATATTGGAAAATCTGGGGGCGAAAGTCTCAGGCAGTGTTAGTAAAAAAACCGATTTTGTCATCTATGGCACTGAAGCTGGTTCAAAGTTAACAAAAGCCCTTGCTCTCGGTGTGAAGACGATGACTGAACAAGAGTTTATTGAAAGTATTAAAAGTGAAAAATAATAGTGATATTATTACTTACGAGGAAACAATATGATAAAAATTGATAAGAACAAACTAAAAGAACTCGCCAACGATCTTCTTTTTGATATGGCCGATGGCGAATACGAAACCTTGCTGCGAGAATTCGATGAACTTGTGGCCCAAATGGGTTTATTAGAAAAAATTCCTCATGTTGATGATGTGGAGCCGCTTATCTATCCTTTTGAAGTAACGACGAGTTATCTTCGTGAGGATGAACCCGGGCAAGTATTGACAAGAGACGAAGTTTTAAGCAATGCACCTGACAGTTATGGTGGACAAATCAGATTACCAAAGGTGGTGAACTAGTATGGATTATACAGTTTTAAGCATCCAAGAGCTTCATGATCTTTATGTAGCGGGTAAGACAAACCCAGTCGAAGTGGTTGAGCAAGCAATCGCAAAAGCAAAAGCCGATAAGAATAACGCCCTAGAAGCGGTGATGTATGATGATGCTAGAAAAATGGCTATGCAACTCGTCAATGAAGGCATTGAAGAGGATAATCTTCTTTGGGGAATCCCTTACTTTATCAAAGACAACTTTTCAACTAAAGGCGTTGAAACGACTGCAAGTAGCAATATTTTAAAAGGTTATGTGCCTCACTTTGATGCTGAAGTTATTACAAGACTAAAAGCAAAAAAAGCCATTCCTCTAGGCAAGGCAACGCTCGATGAACTGGCAATGGGTGGCTCAGGCATGAGTGGGCATCTTGGCCGTACTTATAATCCTTTTGATGAAACACATCAACATATGGTTGGTGGTTCTAGTGCGGGGAGCGCGAGTCTTGTTGCGGCGGGAATTGTACCATTTTCACTTGGCAGCGATACGGGCGATAGTGTTCGTAAACCCGCAAGTTATGCTGGTCTAGTCGGGTTTAAACCGACCTGGGGCCGTATTTCACGTTATGGTCTTTATCCTTTTACACCAAGCCTAGATGCAGTTGGTTATTTCACCCGTAATGTATTTGACGCAGCTTTACTTCTCGATACATTAGCAGGACGAGACGACAAAGACTTAACATCATCATTTCGAGAAGTCGACCAATATAGTGCCTATCAGGCTGATGTCAAAGGGCTGAAGTTTGCGACACTAAAAGGAATCAGCAACAGCATCGTCAATCCAGTTTTAAAACAACATTATAATCGGAGTATTGAAGAACTTGTTAAGCGAGGGGCTACGGTTGAAATGGTTGAGATTGATCAGAACTTATTAAATGCGCTATTTTCCACCTACTTTGTCCTGAGTTGTGCCGAATCAACCTCAAATAATGCTAATCTTGATGGCGTCAAATTCGGTGCACGTCAAGCTGGCAAAACGTATATTGATGTGATTAAAAACACACGAACTGCAGGATTTAGTGCACTAATCAAGCGTCGCTTTATTCTTGGAAGTTATTCCTTAAAACAAGAAAACCAAGAACTATTATTTAGACGCGCACAAAAAGCGCGGCGCTTAATTGTTGAGGCTGTCAACAAGGTTTTGACTGATTATGATTTTATTTATCTGCCTGCCGCGCCTGGCATTGCCCCAAAATTTGATCAAAAGAGTGATAATCTCAATATCGCTCACCTGGTTGAGGATAATCATCTTGTCATCGGTAATCTAGCTGGACTGCCATCGATTACACTGCCACTTTGTATAGATAGGGGTATGCCTATTGGCGTCAATATTACTGGGCGAGCCTTTGATGAGAAGCGTTTATTTGCCGCAGCAGCGGTTGTTGAATCGATAACTGGTCTTAAAAATCTCTATGTTGGGAGTAAAAAATAATGGAATATGAAGCAGTGATTGGATTAGAAATCCATATTGAAACAAAAACACGTTCGAAAATGTTTTCTGATGCGCCTGTTGATTATACAGCCCAACCAAATAGTCTTGTCTCGCCTATTGATTTAGCCCATCCTGGTACCTTGCCACGTATCAATAAGAAGGCAGTAGAGAATGCAATTAAAGTGTGCCATGCCTTAAAAATGGACATTGATGAAACACTCTATTTTGACCGGAAAAACTATTTTTATAGTGATCTACCAAAGGGTTACCAAATCACGCAAGATAAGAGACCAATTGGCCGCAATGGGACGCTTGAGTTAGATGTCGATGGTGTGATTAGAACCATTAGAATTAATCGTGCCCATATGGAAGAAGATACGGCAAAACAATTACATCTAGTTGATTATTCGCTGATTGATTATAACCGGGCAGGCATCCCACTGATTGAAGTCGTGAGTGAACCCGATATTCGCAACGGTAAGGAGGCATCCAAGTATGTCGAACTTATTCGTGAGATTGTGACATTTACCGATGTCAGTGATGGCAAGATGGAAGAGGGATCACTGCGGTGTGATGTCAATATTTCAATCCGCCCTAAAGGTGAGACCGCTTTTGGGACTAAGGTTGAAGTTAAAAACCTTAATTCTATTAGCAATGTTGAAAAAGTTGTTGATATTGAAATCGAGCGCCAAAAACAAGTTTTAGCGAGTGGCGGTAAGGTTATCCAAGAAACAAGACGCTATGATGATGAAAAGAAAACAACGATTGGCATGCGCGTCAAAACAAGTGCTGTTGATTACAAATATTATCCTGAAGCTAACCTAACACCTATTTATATTGGTCGCGCTTTTATTGATCGAGTCATTGCCTCTTGTCCTGAACTTCCGACGACAAAAAGGATGCGCTACGCAACCACCTATCAGTTGTCACAATTTGACATTGATGTCCTTTTAGCCAGACGAGATGTTTGTGAATACTTTGATGAAACATGTAAGTACACAAACAACTATAAAATGGCTGCGAACTTGATTAATGGTGAAATTGCTGCGTTTTTAAATAAAAACAATACAAGTATTGCTAACTTAACACTTTCTCCGCTTAACCTCGCTAAGGTGGTGGATATGATTGATAAGGGCAAGATTTCAAACAAACAAGCCCGGACCATTCTCGAACATTTATTTATCAAAGATGAAGATCCAGAAGCGGTTGCTAAGCGTCTAAATATGGTGCAAATTAGTGATGAAGCTGCCATTCTTGCGCTTGTTAATACCGTCTTGGATGACAATCTCAGTGTGATTGAGGATTATAAAAATGGCAAAGATCGTGCCTTTGGTTTTCTTGTTGGTCTTTTGATGAAAAAGTCACAAGGCAAAATCAATCCGTCAATGGCGAGCAAAATTCTCAAAGAAGAAATCGAGAAACGCTAATGATATCGCTCATCGTTGCAATTGATCAGAATCATCTCATTGGCAACTCGCAAGGGATGCCTTGGTATATCAAGGAGGATCTTGCCTATTTTCGTGAGGTTACTCGTGGGAAAACGGTGGTTATGGGACGTAAGACCTTTCAAACAATTGGTCGGCCACTTCCTAATCGGCACAATGTTGTCCTGACAAGACACACCCTTGAAATAGAAGGCGTGGAGGTCATTCATGACCTTGAAACATATTTAAAAAATGTTAAGCAACATGAAGAAGTTTTTATTATTGGTGGCGCTGAAATATATCGCCTCGCCTATCCCTATGTTCAAGCGCTCTATGTGACGCATATTGATGATGAGTTTAAAGGTGATGTTTATTTCCCCTCCCTTTACTTTGATGGCACATTTGAACAAGTCGATAGTCGTCCACTTTTAACAAGTGAAGGCATCAATCTAAAGTTTACGAAGTATGTCCGTCGTGACATTAATAGTTGAATCTAACATGAAGTTGTTTATAATTGTATTCTACTGGTGTTGTCCTTGCTAAACCACCAGCTATAAAAAACAAGGAGTTTTTTTATGCAAAGAATTAATATTAGACGGATTACTGATAATGCGCTTGTCGCTGCAGTCTATGCAGTTTTGACCATTCTTTTAGGTAATTTTGGCTATGGTGATATTCAGTTTCGTATCGCTGAGATTTTGTTGTTTCTCGTCTTTTTCCGTCGTGACTTTATCGTAGGAATCGTACTAGGAACAGTGATTGCTAATGCCTTTTCCCCCCTTCTACCTTGGGATATGCTCTTTGGCACGTTAGCGACGCTCATCGTTTGTGGTTTGATTGCAATCACACCAAAAATGTGGCCCGCCATTGTTTATGCCTCAGTCATTAATGGATTAGTCGTCGGTGCCGAACTTTATTTCATTCTCGGACTTCCTTTTTGGCTTAGTGCCTTGACGGTCATGATTGGCGAACTCGCAGTGATGATCGTTGGGTATGCCGTCTTTATTATGTTGAGGAAAAATAAGTATTTTTCTAACATGATTATGGCGACAAGAAAGTAAATGATATGATACAAGATATGAAAAAGAATTTTTATTTAGAGATTAAACACGTTTGTAAGCAAAGTGGGGCTCGCTATGGCATCCTTCACACGCCGCATGGCGATGTTGAAGTACCGATGTTTATGCCGGTCGGGACATTGGCCACCGTTAAAACTTTAAGTGTCGAAGAAATTAAGGCAATCGGCTCTGGTGTCATTCTTTCCAATACCTATCATCTATCACTTCGACCGGGCGCAGATATTGTTCAAAAAGCTGGTGGTCTTCACAAGTTTATGAATTATGACGGACCGATGTTGACTGATTCTGGTGGTTTCCAAGTATTTAGTCTTGCCGCTAATCGGAAGATTAAAGAAGAAGGGGTTCATTTTAAGAATCATTTGAATGGCGATAAGCTCTTTTTCTCGCCCGAAAGCGCGATTGAAATTCAAGAAAAACTTGGGGCGGATATCATCATGAGTTTTGATGAATGTGTCCACTATCCTGCGACGTATGAATACATGCTTGATAGTGTTAATCGGACACTACGTTGGGCGGAGCGGGGCAAAGTTGCCCACCAAACAGATCAAGCTCTTTTTGGCATTGTACAAGGTGGAGAATTTGCGGATTTGAGACAATATTGCGCAAATAA
>DATESM010000064.1:0-2476 GCA_035270805.1 Bacilli bacterium | reverse complement strand
TCGTCTTAGTATGTCCAACCCTATTTTTCTTTTTACTAATATCAACGGAAAAAAGACTTGCGTGGTAGTAGCGATTAGAAAGACTATAAGCAAGAAGGAAGAGTAGAACAGCAAGCGCGACAAGCGAAAGAGGAAGTAATAAGGATAGATAACCTTGATTGATAAAAGCACCATCAGTGAAGAAGGTGATAAATCTCGCCCAACCTAGACCCTCGCTGGCTTGACGAATCATGTCAACTAGCACTGCCATATCATCGCCACCTTGGCCTATTATTTGTCCGCCAGAGGAGCTTAAAAATGAAACTCCAAAAGTGAATATAAATATAAGCGCCCCGGAAATGGCTTGGAAAATGGTGCGATATTTTTGAATGTTAACAATTCGACTAAGCATGAGGACAAGAATAAATGCGATTGATACAAGCAGAACAGGCAGGAATAATAGTAACAATAATTGGCCAAGATAACTCAAAATCCCCGGGTTTACAGCGATGTTATAACCGACGAATGCCGGAACTATAAACATGATTTGTATAATCATAATAAATACTATGGTCGTCAGAAACCTCGCTGTAAAAATATCAGCGGTTTTAAAAGGAAGCGGCAACCACAAATGATTGTCAGAGGCTGTGAAAAAAGTAGAAAACATCATGAAAAGCCCAAAAAAGAGCCCGATTGCTACAGTCATCAGTCCCAAAAATGGACTGAGAAGTTCACCTTCGCCAACACTAGCAAGCGTGCTAGATGCCGAAAAAATGGTAAAGCCAACAATACCCGCAATATAAAGATATAGAAGGCTAAGACCAATAATCGCAAAAGTACGATTGATTTTCTTGTTTTGTCTCTTCGCCGATTTTTTTGGAGAATAGAAGACATTTGAAGAATTCTTTAACATGGCTTTTGATAAGGCCAAAACTTTATGCATTGTTTGTTAACTCCAAGAATAACTGTTCAAGTGATTGTTCACTACTTGTTTGCGCCCGTAATTGTTCAACAGTCCCAACAAAAATTAGTTTGCCTTTATTGATGACACCAATACGATCACAAATTTTCTCCGCTACTTCAAGCACATGGGTCGAAAATAACACAGTATGTCCTTCATCAGCATAATCACGCATCAGTTGTTTTAAATTAAAAGCGGACTTTGGATCAAGCCCAGTCATAGGCTCATCAAGAATCAAATTTTTGGGTTGATGAATGAGAACACCAATTACTAATAGTTTTTGCCTCATACCATGTGAAAACGACTGAATTTTATCGTTTAAATCACCTTCAAGATTAAACATTTTTGCATATTTATCAACACGTTCCTTTGCAATCAGGGCATTGATACCGTACACAGAAGCAATGAAGTTGATGTATTCATAGCCAGTCAGTCGCAATAGAACATTAGGGTCATCAGGGACAAAACCTATATGACTTTTGGCTTTAACATGTTCTTTTTTAATTGAGAAATCATCAACAAAAATATCACCATCACTAATTTCGGTGATACCTGTAATCATCTTAATGGTGGTTGTTTTTCCGGCCCCATTTGGCCCAAGAAAACCGAATATCTCTCCATCTTTGATTGTTAAGTTTAAGCCGTCAACGGCTTTAAAATCTTTACCAAATATTTTAGTAACATTTTTAATATCTATCATTGATAATCCCCTTAGTCGATGAGTTTGTAGTGGCGCATTGCCTGAGCCCACCCATCCTCATCAATATGATTAGTGACGTAGTCAGCATCTTTTTTAAGTTCACTATGTGCATTTCCCATAGCAATGCCAATGCCGGCAAAGTTCAACATCTCACGATCATTGAGACCATCGCCAATCGCCAGGATATTTTCTGGTTGAAGGTTGTAGTGTTGAAGAACGGCAAGAATCCCCTTCGATTTATCGCTATCTTTTGGCATCACATCAACCGCATACTCATCCCATCTGGCACTTTTACAGTCCTGTAAGTGTGGAAGGAACAAGGACTCATCGAAGCTATCACAAAAGGCAATTGCTTGATAAACAACCCGATCATAATGATCAGGATAAGAGCGGGGTTGAGGAAAACGGGTACCAAATTTTTCATGAGCGGAAATGACTCGTTCATCGATAATGTTAATATGACCTTCAGTTTCTTCAATCAGTGTCAGACCAAAACGGAGACGTTTTGCAAACTTGATGAGGGCATCAACGTCTTTGCTAGGAATTGGATATTCATAAATGACCTTATCGTCAATAATGACATTAGCGCCGTTCATGGTGATGAAGCCATTTGGTTTAACAAAATTTAGGACACCAGATTTTCTGATTAGGTAGTAATTACGACCACTGGCAAGGAATACCATGACACCATTACGTTGCAGGTCCTTAATCGCTTTAATTGCACTATCAGGGATTTTTCCTTTTGTGTGTGAAAGTAAAGTTCCATCAATGTCGGTTACGAC
The DNA here is from genome assembly GCA_035270805.1 of Bacilli bacterium. Lineage (GTDB taxonomy): Bacteria > Bacillota_I > Bacilli_A > RFN20 > CAG-826 > DATESG01. Next base: position 54 of record DATESM010000064.1, on the reverse strand, counting down.
GATTTTTATTTTTTTTGCATAGTCTATCATTGGTAATATCCCCCTTCTTTATGC
>DATESM010000063.1:0-3811 GCA_035270805.1 Bacilli bacterium | reverse complement strand
GTCTTGTCTACGGTTTGATAGGTAGGTGTTCACTGCATTAAACATCGCATCAGTGTGAGGTTCGATTCCGAAGATTTCGCCCGCTAATTTAACGGTTGAAACTTTTTCACCAGCTTGATTAACAACGGGGTAGCTGACTGCTTTAATTTTATTTTCTGCCATCTTTACTTCCTCCTTGTTAACTTTATTCACCAGTGCGGACAAGTAACTCTTTAATCACGCGTTGTGATAATTGAGCTTTGACTGCACTACGAATTTTTACGATTGATTTTGTTGGGCCTGGAATAGCGCCTTTAATTAAGATTGCATTCTTTTCTGGTAAGACTTTAACAATTTGAAGATTCAAGATTGTTGATTTGGTATTACCATGATGTCCTGGCATCTTTTTCCCTTTTGGGGTTGTTTGGATACGTCCGCTGGAGGCCATTGAGCCAACACCGCGGTGGTAACCTGAACCATGAGCTTTTGGTCCGATTTTGTGGTGGTAACGTTTGATGTTTCCGGAGAAACCTTTACCCTTGCTCAAGCCGCTGACGTCAACGACATCACCGTCTTTAAATAGATCAGCCTTGATTTCATCACCAAGTTTAAGTCCCGCTAGTTCATCGCCTTCTAATTCGAAGAGATGGTATTTAGGGGTTGTACCAGCTTTAGCAAAGATGCCTTTTTCTGGTTTTGTGGCACGATTTTCTTTTTTGTCTTCGTAGCCAACTTGAATTGCGTTGTAACCATCGGTTTCAACAGTTTTGACTTGGGTCACTACATTAGGTAATACTTCGACGACTGAAACAGCATAGATTGTTCCGTCTTCAGCAAATACTTGAGTCATGCCCATTTTGCGTCCAATAATCGCTTTCATGTTTACCTCCTATAGTTTGATGTCGATATCAACGCCACTTGGAAGTTCGAAGTTTCTTAAGAACTCGACTGTCTTCTTTGTTGGGTTGGCAATATCGATTAAGCGTTTGTGTGTTCTAATCTCGAATTGTTCACGAGCATCTTTGTACTTATGAACAGCGCGAAGAATAGTATAGACTTGTTTTTCCGTTGGTAGCGGAATGGGGCCAATTACCTTAGCACCACTTTCGACTGCTTGCGCGACAATTTTTGCGACCGCTTCATCTAAGAGAGCGTGGTCGTAGCTTTGCAAGCGAACCCGAATTTTTTTCTTTCCTGCCATGAATTAATACCTCCTTACATCTACAGGCGTTATCTTTGCTCAACACGAATTCCCTCATACACTTCATGACAACGCCTGTAGGTGTATCAGCAACCTCGCATTTCAACGCAGTCGATAACTGTTAAAAGGATACCGATACGAGGTTTAATTGTCAACACTTTTTATGCATAAAATTCACTTTATTTATATAAGGGCGCAAATTAGTGCGATTTACGTATTTAAAAAACCGCTCAAATTTAAGCGGTTACATTTTTAGATATTATTTTCCGATCGTCAGTGATTTGTCAAAAAATCGTGCAAATTTAGTCATCTGTATCCGGTGTTCCGCGTAATAATCGATCCCGTAGTGAGTACTCGCAACCACAGTATTCTTGTTGATATAACCCGTACTCTTTTTTCATTTCTTTGACCTCATCAAGGCCTCCACTTTTCTTAAAATCACTGAAAAAATACTTAATTCTTGGGTACTTTTCCGCTAATTTTTGGGCGATTTGGTTGATGAGTTGCGAGTTTTTTTGTCGCGAGATTGTCAGCGTTGTTGTTGCATAGTCAAAGCCATGTTTTTCACCATAAGAAAGCGCCTCTTCAATGCGTTTTTCATAGCATTTCTCACAACGACTTCCACCTTCCTTTTCTAATGCAAGTGGGCGAAGGTCCCTCATAAATTCCTCGTGCTCATAAGGGGTGAATAATATCTTAACTTCACTATTTTCCCTTTGATTGAATTCGTTAACGAACCAGGCGATTTCATCGCGTCTTTTGCTATATTCTTCAAGCGGGTAAATATTGGAATTAAAGTAGAGAATCGTCACATCAAAATATTGTGTAACAAACCGTAAGGTATGACTTGAACAAGGTGCACAACAGGCATGTAAAAGCAACGTTGGTTTATGGTCCAACGTTTTAAAGCGTTCAACTTCTTTCAAGGAAATGATGTGGTAGTTAATTTTTTTCATAAATAAACATCGCGTCGCCGAAGCTAAAGAAGCGGTATTGTTCCTTAACAGCATGCTCATAGGCCTGGATAATCAGATCACGATTCGCAAGGGCGGACACTAACATTATAAGCGTAGACTTTGGCAAATGGAAATTTGTAATAAGAGCATTGATTGCTTGGAAAGTATATCCAGGGGTAATAAAGAGATTCGTCGCTTCGCTTTCAGCCTTAAAGCAACCATGCTTCTTGATGTTGGCTTCAAGCGTCCGTGTCGAAGTCGTCCCCACTGCGATAATACGGCGGTGTTCGGCTTTGGCTCTATTGAGTTTATCCGCAGCTTCTTCGCCAATCATGTAGTATTCATAATGCATGATATGGTCATTTGTATCCAAAACTGAGACGGGTCTGAATGTACCTAGTCCAACGTGTAAAGTGATGTCAACAATCTCGACGCCTTTTGATAAAAGTTGATCATTTAATTCTTTTGTAAAGTGAAAACCCGCGGTCGGGGCCGCGGCACTGCCATCGATCTTGGCATAGACTGTTTGATATTTGCTGTACTGGGCTTGGTCATCCTTAATATAAGGTGGGAGTGGCGCATGACCAATTTTCTCGAGGATTTCGATAAAAATACCTTGGTAGAAAAATTGAACAAGGTGGATACCCTCACGATGCTTTTCTAAGCAGGTTGCTCTCAGCATGTCACCAAAAGAGATTTCAGTTCCCACACGAATGGCTTTAGCGTTGCCTATCAGTACTTCCCAAACATCCTTGCGATGCTCTTTTAGTAGTAACACCTCGATTTTAGCCCCTGTAGGAACTTTGGTGCCAAATAAGCGAGCAGGGATAACCCGTGTGTTGTTTCTCACCAACACATCACCTGGCTTTAAATAGTCAACAATGTCATAAAAATGCTTATCTTCAAAGGTATTGTTCTTCTTGTCAACCACCAAAAGACGTGAATGGTCACGTTTATCTTCAGGGTGTTGGGCAATGAGTTCCAGTGGTAAATGATAATCAAACAGATTTATATCCATGATTAAAAACCTTTTGCATCACCGAACTGATCGATAATTTCTTTTTTATAGTCACTAAAACGGTCCTCTTTGATTGCTTGACGCGCTCCTTCAACCATTTTAATTAAAAATCTTAAGTTGTGAATAGAAAGTAGTCGTTGACCTAATGACTCACCACTTGTGTAGAGGTGACGGAGATAGGCCCGTGAATAATGTTTGCATGTATAGCAATCACAGTTTGAATCTAGTGGGGTAAAATCTTCCTTATATTCGGCTTTACGTATATTAATTCGGCCTGTTGAAGTCATTAAAGCGCCATGACGTGCTATCCGCGTTGGCAAAACACAGTCAAACATATCCATCCCACGTTCAATGCCCTCAAGAATATAATCAATTGAACCGACACCCATCAAATAGCGCGGTTTATCCGCAGGTAAATAGGGAACAGCATAGTCAATCATTTTCAGACAAACATCTTTAGGTTCACCAATACTCGTGCCACCAATCGCATAACCATCAAAACCAATTTCAACGAGCTTATTTGCGCAATATTGTCTCAAATCCGCAAATTCTCCACCTTGTACAATGCCAAAAAGAGCTTGATCTGTTTGGTGGGCAACTTTGCCCCGCTCCGCCCAACGTAGTGTCCGATTAACACTATCAAGCATGTATTCATAC
>DATESM010000062.1:0-2132 GCA_035270805.1 Bacilli bacterium | reverse complement strand
ACTGACAAGGCTTTTTTATATATCACGAGCGAAGATGTAGTGGCATTCATCACTTAGTGAGGGATGGTAGGTGAATCCATCAATGATAACCTCGCTCAGCGTTATTACGTCATTGATGTTTTGATCAATGAGATGACGGGCCATTTTGCCGCGCATTTGTTTTAAAAGCACATTACTAATCTTTTTTTCCGTCAAGACAAAATCAATTCTTATCACCTTGAGGGTCTTGGGGAGCAAGGGACTAAACTCTTTGCTAGCTAAGTCAATAAGGATATCTTCACGGTGATGTTCGACAATGTATTTTTTAACGACTGTCTGCCAGTGGCGGTAAAGATTACCAACAAGCGACATGCTAAAATCAAGACGATATCTTTCAATACCATCACTAGGACGGACGAGCCCATAATAAGCATCAAGAATGTAGAGTTTATCATTGTCGACATTGAGGGTTGCAGCGTCCATGGCTTTGTAACTCACGCCTGAATAAAGCGTTAAAGCTTTTGCTTTATCTTCTTCACGAAAGTAAAAGAAAACTTCCTCGGCTAATTTAGTGGATAAGTTCATCTTTTTGACGAAGTCTTCCCTTTCAAGCCGGAGTAGTTTCCGTTTTAGGCTCTTAGTTTTGTCGGGAAACAAAATGGGGGTTTCGCCCTTTTGTGTCGTGTGGGAGAAGGTCTTGCTTGGTGAGATAAATATCACGAATTTCATTTTACTATTGTAACACTTTTTTGCCATTTTGGGGCCAATTTCAAGCATATCTTTTGCATCTTTTTGTCGTTTTTTCTATAGTAAAGTATACAAAAAGAAAAGAGGACAACGTCATGTCAATTTTAATTGCCTACTGGACAAGTTCTGGTAACACGGGCTTAATTGCCGATGCTATTAAAGAAGGAATTACTGCTTCTGGAGAGAGTGCTGACTTAAGAATGGTCAGTGATATTACACCACAAGAAGCCGCGAAATATGATAAAATCGCCCTTGGATGCCCATCTATGGGTGTTGAACAACTCGAAGAATTTGAGTTTGAACCATTCTACGCCGCACTAAGAGAACACATCAGTGGAAAGAAAATTATTCTCTTCGGTAGTTATGGCTGGGGAGATGGTGAATGGATGCGTAATTGGGAAGAAGATGTGCGCACAAGCGGTGCACTCCTTGTCAAAGACGGTTTAATCGTTAACGAAACACCTGATGATGATGCTAAAGAAGTTGCAAAAGCCCTTGGCCAAGCACTTGTTAATGCTTAATAAAATATATATTTCTCCTCGTATTCTTGCAACAAATACCCAAATATATATTTTATAGACGCCACACGGCGTCTTTTTTGTTAGGATAATAATATGAATAGTACTTGTCCTTGGGCTCTATCGAGTCCAGAAATGAAAAAATATCACGATCAAGAATGGGGCAAACCATCACGCGATGATGAACATCTTTTCATGATGCTTAATCTTGAAGGACAACAGGCGGGTCTATCCTGGGCTATTATTTTGAAACGTCGGGAAGGGATGATTAAAGCTTATCATCAATTTGAACCACACGTTCTAGCGAGGATGGATGAAGCCATGATTGAAGCGCTCCTCCATGATGACCGTATCATTAAGAGTCGGCGTAAAATTGAAGCGGTCCGTGATAATGCGATCGCCTATTTAAAACTCTGTCAGGATTATGGGACATTGTCACATTTTTTATGGAGTTTTGTTGATTACCAACCAATCATCAACCATGTGGAGAGTATGAATGACCTTCCGGTTCAAAGTGAGTTGTCAGAAAAAATCAGCAAGGCCCTCAAAAAATATGGCTTTAAGTATGTCGGACCTGTCATTATTTATTCCTATCTTCAAGCGATTGGTATGATTGATGATCACCTTGATGATTGTCCCCAAAAAACAAAGTAAAACCCTATCTTGCGATAGGGGTTTTTTAAGTTAGGAAGATGATTAAGTCGAAGTGGAATAAGAGAAACACGACACTGACCTGAATCACAACAAGGAGGATAGCGGAAATCAGGAAGGAATAGTGATTCAACTTATCTTCAAGTCGGTAGTCTTCAAAAATATAGAAGAGTAGGAGTATCGGCCCACCAAAGAAGATGTTAGCGAGGATCACTTCCCATCGAGGGAAGTTTTTTT
>DATESM010000061.1:0-2668 GCA_035270805.1 Bacilli bacterium | reverse complement strand
ACCAATTATGCTTGACCTAGGTTTTTCGACCTTTGATGCTGAAAACTACAAACATTATTTTCAAAAATTAGGGTATGAACTCCTCGTTTCTGATAGTCGCCAGGTTTTTAAAATTTTAGAAATCCAACAAAAAGAACAACGGTTAGCTAAACTGCCTTGCTCGATTTGTTCGCGGATGAAAAAAGCGGCAATTAATAAAGAAGCCAATGACATCAAAGCGAATAAAGTTGCTTTTGCTCACCACATGGATGACGCCTTAGAAACCTTAATGATGAATATGATCAGTGGCGGAAGACTTGCGACCTTTGCACCAAAAATGTTTCTAGAAAATGCGAAAATTACATTTGTCCGCCCCTTGATTTTCGTTGATGAAGCGACCATTATTAAAACGCAACAGGAATTAGACCTTCCCGTCATGAAAAGTGGCTGCCCAAACGACAAAAAGACAAGACGTGAGGACATCAAAAATTTGCTGAATGATATCTATAAAAACACGCCAGAAGCCAAAACAAATTTTCAATTAATGTTGACCAATCATCAACATGCTGACTTATGGTTTGATAAAATTGAATTCCCACTTGGCAATGGCTTAACCGTGAAGCCGGTGACGAGTGCGAAAACAACAACCCATATGTTAAAAATTCGTTTTGAGGTCTTTGTTGAAGAACAAAGTGTCAAACTTGATGAAGAAATTGAAGATGATGAATTTACATATATGGCATTTGTTTTATATAAAAACGACCGTCCAATTGGGACAGTTCGTTATAAACACATTGATAAAAACAGCGTTAAAATCGGACGATTTGCAGTCGTAAAAGATGAACGCGGTCGTGGCTATGGACGCCAATTAATGACTTTTATCGAATCACTCATTTATGTGAAAGTTCGGCCGCTCCATCTCGTCTTAGGGGCACAGATTCAAGCGCGTCCATTCTATCAAAGCCTTGGCTATGAACCCGTTGGTGCTCACTACATGGAAGCAAACATCGAACACGTCAAAATGCATAAGACACTCAATTAAAAAATCTCTAGCCTGTTGGTTAGAGATTTTATTTTTATTAGTCTTTTTTTCTGTTTAGTCGTAGTAAGAGTTCTTCGAGCTCATTGGCCTTTTTTTCACTATCATCATAAATGAAGCGAAGCTCTGGAATCTTTCGAATATCAAGGTTTTTAGCCACTTCATGGCGAATAAAGCCCTTAGCCTCTTCAAGAATTGCTAACTTTGCTTTTGGATCACCATCACCTAGAAAGGAAACAAACACACGGGCATAACTATAGTCTTTTGTCACCTCAACCGATGTGACTGTCACAAATCCCAAGTGTGGATTTTTCACCTTATAGCTAATCGTTTCCGACACTGTACGGAGAATAATTGATTCAATCCGGCCAATTTTGTGTGCCATCTTACTTCTTCTCTACCATTTCGAACCCTTCAACAATATCACCTTCGTGAATATCATTGTAGTTTGTGAGTGTCAACCCACATTCGAAACCTTTTTGACTTTCTTTAGCATCATTAGTACCGTGTTTCATTGAGGAAATTGAACCCTCATAAATAACGAGTCCATCACGGAGAAGACGGCATTTTTGGTCACGTTTAACAACACCAGAAACGACATAACAACCGGCAATCGTGCCAACTTTAGATACTTTCCAAGTTTGTCTTACTTCAGCCTGACCTGTTACTTTTTCAATAAGAACTGGTTTTAATAAACCCTTCATTGCTGCTTCAGTTTCTTCAATAAGAGCATAGATAATACGGTGTAGATGAATATCAATGCCTTCACGTTCGGCTAAGTCACGAACCTGTGCAGTTGGACGAACATTAAAGCCATACACAATCGCGTTACTCGCGCGTGCAAGTGTAATATCATTTTCGGTAATCGTGCCCGCACTGGCCCTAATCACGTTGACCGTAACGCCAGGCACAGAAATTTTGGCTAAACTTGCGCGTACTGCTTCAGCCGAACCTTGATTGTCAGCTTTAATAATGACATTGACTGTCACGATTTCGCCTTCTTCAATTTTTTGAGCAAGATCAGATAGTTTTAGTCCACCACTAATCACACGCGCATCATGAATTTTAGCTTGTTTACGACGAGTGGCGATTTCCTTGGCTTCCTTTTCACTTTCAAAAGCCATGAATGTATCACCTGCTTCAGGTACTTCATCAAGCCCAATCACTTGGACTGGGGTAGCTGGGGTAGCGACTTTTAAGAGTTTGTTATATTCATTAGTCAAACGTCTAACTTTACCAAATGCAGAGCCTGCGACAATATAATCTTGGCTTGTGATTGTCCCATTTTGAACTAATAGAGTAGCTTTAGGGCCTTCTCCTTTGTCAAGCCGTGCTTCTAACACGGTGCCATAGGCAAAGCGGTTTGGATTGGCTTTTAGTTCTAACATTTCAGCTTTTAGAATAATGGCTTCGAGTAATTCCTCGATTCCTTGCCCTGTTTTAGCGGAAATGTGTTGCATAATGACATCCCCACCGTATTCTTCTGCAACAACGTTAAGAGCGAGTAGTTCGCCCTTGACTTTATCTGGGTTGACACCAGGTTTATCAATCTTATTAACCGCAACAATCATTGGGACTTCGGCTGCTAGTGCGTGGTCAATTGCTTCTTTTGTTTGTGGCATCACGCCATCATCAGCAGCCACAACTAAA
>DATESM010000060.1:0-4185 GCA_035270805.1 Bacilli bacterium | reverse complement strand
TGAGGGTGTTACCCGATTGAACGATTAGCGCTAAATTTGAATCATTTGACACGACCATCGCCAAAATTGTTTGAATTAGCTTCCAAATCTTGGAGAAAGGTATAATAGAAATACCTGACCAGGAAGGAAGCTATTTTCTCTTCTCTCACACTAATTGTGATATAGTGTTTTTAAAGATAAAGGGTGATTGATATGAATATAAAAGAACGGTTTATTAACTACGTAAAAATTGATACGCAAAGCGATGCTAACTCTCCGACGAGCCCTTCAAGCATCAAGCAACTTGACCTTTCAAAGCTGCTAGTCAAGGAACTTGAAGAACTTGGGGCGAAAAGTGTTGTGCTTGATAAATTTGGCATTGTTTACGCCCACATTCCTGCTAATGTCAAGGGGCTATATAAAACCATCGGTCTAATCGCTCACGTTGATACTGCCGGTGAAATGTCTGGAAAAAATGTCAAACCTCGTTTAATCGAGAGCTATCGGGGCGAGGATATCGTTTTAAATGAAACAAAAAACATTGTGATGAAGGTTGATGATTTTCCTCACCTTAAAAGGGTGGTTGGTCAAGACATTATCGTCACTGATGGAACGACACTTTTAGGCGCTGACGATAAAGCAGGTGTCGCCATCATTATGGATGTTGTTAGACACTTAAAAGAGCACCCAGAAATCCTTCACGGTGATATTAAAATAGCCTTTACTCCTGATGAAGAAATTGGCCGCGGAGTTGAGAACTTTGATGTCGACTATTTTGCTGCAGATTTTGCTTATACGCTCGATGGTAGTGATATGCAAGTAATCAATTTTGAAAACTTCAATGCTGCTTCCGCTGATGTTGTTATCAAAGGTAGCTCAATTCACCCAGGCGATGCCAAAGATAAAATGGTCAATGCCATTCTGGTGGCGATGGCGTTTAATAACTTACTTCCTCAAGAAGATGTCCCACATTTAACTGAGGACTATCAAGGTTTTAACCACCTTACAAGTATTGAAGGAGAAGTCGAAGGGGCGAAAATGCACTATATTATCCGTAATCACGATAATGATAAACTTGAAAAACAGAAGCAAGACTTTATGAAGGCCGCTTCGACACTGAATGCCCAATATGGACAAGGGACGATCAGTTTAGTGCTAAAAGATAGTTATCGGAATATGGGACCTTTACTCAAGGCAAACCCAGAAGCACTCAACCGTGTATATGACACATATAAGAGATTAGGAATAGAAGTGATAGCTCTGCCGATTCGCGGTGGTACTGATGGTGCACAATTATCCTATCAGGGTTTATTGACCCCAAATCTTGGGACTGGTGGGTATAATTTCCACGGCAAGTATGAGTTTGTTTCACTCACACAAATGAAAAAAATGGTTGAAGTTGTGGTTGATTTAGTCACACATCAATCAGAATAGTCAACATGTCTTCTATGAACCAAGAGCGCTTACTAAAGAAGGCGCTCTTTTTTTATTTCACTAAGAGAGTGCAAATCACGAGAAGAACTAATACACATTTATATAGCAAACCCTATAATTTTGATGAGTAAATGGACTTATTTTTTATCTTCATTTCTCGTATAATCCATATGTTATAATTTCTTAGGAGTGATAATATATGAAACAAAAATTACCAAAGCGTAGTGAGATTAATGTCCTTCATAGTTGGGATTTTACTCACCTTTTCGAAGATGAAGATACTTACCTAAAGGCATTTGATGCAGTCGAGATTAAAATTGAGCGCTTTTGTCAAACCTATGAGAATAATCTTAAAACTAAGGAAATGATTGATGAAGCGCTGACAGCTTATCAAGATATTCAAGCCGACTTAACTCGCCTTGGATCGTATAGTTCACTGCAAGCGAGTGTTGATTCTCTTTCAGAGGAAAACCAAATCCGCCAAGGTAAGGCGATGATGAGAATGCAAATCATTGCTAAAAAGATGGCTTTTTTCACAAACGAATTACTGATAACACCTGATCAACTCCTGCGCGATGCTGCGGCATTGAGTTTCGACAATCGTTTCTTTTTAGAGGAGATTATCGAAGATAAAAAACATGCCCTTCACCCGGGCATTGAAAAAGTACTTGTAGACCTTTCTCCAGTACTTGCTGCCTCTTATCAACACTATAATCGCTTCAAATTAGCGGATATGCACTTTCATGACTTTGTCGTTGATGGTGTGACTTATCCTAACTCATTTACTTTATTTGAAAATGAATATGAATATGAACAAAATACCGCTGTTCGGAGGCAAGCATATCAAAGCTTCTACGAGAAACTAGGAGAGTATCAACATGGTTTTGCCAGCAATTATCAAACGCATGTTCAAAAAGAAAAAATCATCTCTGAACTAAGAGGTTATCACAGTGTGTTTGATTATCTTCTTTATGAGCAAAAAGTGAGTAAAGATTTAATGGAGAGGCAAATTGATCTTGTCTATGAAAAATTAGCGCCGGCGATGAGGCGGTTTGCCACTTTACTTAAACAAGTCCATGGTTTAGATAAAATGACCTATGCTGACTTAAAAATTGCTGTTGATCCCACTTTCGAGCCAAAAATTTCAATTGATAGTGCTAAAGAATTATTGCTTGATGGCCTTTCGATTCTTGGCGAGGACTATTTGAAGATGGTTAGACGTGCATTTGATGAGCGGTGGATTGATTTTCCACAAAATCAGGGTAAATCAACCGGGGGATTTTGTGCCTCTCCTTATGGGGCACCTTCGTATATCCTTCTCAACTGGAATGGACAAATGGATGAAGTGATGGTCCTTGCTCACGAGCTTGGTCACGCTGGTCACTTTCAATATGCAAATCATGAACTCAGTATTCTCAACACGAATCCATCAATGTACTTTATTGAAGCGCCTTCCACTACCAATGAGTTAATTATGGCTAAGCACCTGATTAGCAAGGCTAAATCTCCACGTGAAAAGACGTGGCTAGAGTCAGTGATGATTTCGCGGACTTATTATCATAATTTTGTTACACATCTATTAGAAGCTGCATTCCAACGCGAAGTGTATGAGCGGGTCGATAAAAAAGAGCCGCTATCAGCATTGATTCTCAATAACATCAAGCTTGATGTACTACGCAAGTTTTGGGGTGAAGCCGTCGAGATTCCGGATTGGGCTGGCCTGACTTGGATGAGACAACCACATTACTTTATGGGCTTATATCCCTATACCTATTCAGCTGGTCTCACTTTAGGAACAAAAGTAGCAACATTACTCGAAAAAGGCACAATCCAAGCAAGTGATTGGATCAATGTCTTAAAGGCAGGTGGTACTAAAACACCACTTGAATTGGCAAAAATGGTTGGTGTTGATTTAACAACTGACCAAGCTTTGACGGAAGTCATTGATGAAATTTCACAGATCATTGATCATATCATTGCTGAAAAACAATCATGATTTGTTAGGAGGTTCAAGAGATTAGACATGTCTAGTCTCTTTTTGTTTTTTCATTAAGCTAGGCCGCAGATGAACCTAAATTGAGTGCGACATTGTTCATATACTATTTTTATAGAGTGATAAAAGATTAGTTTAGGGGCCAAAAGAAAATATCGGCCTTGACGATATAAACACGATACTTGCATCTATCTATTACCGATCAAAAACATCACAATTATTCTGACTATAGAAAATACTCAATAAAATAAATGAAAAAATATTTCAATTTATATAATTGTCTAGTACAATCAAATTATCTGATACGATGATGAGAAAAAAATAATCGATGTTTGCCTTTTAAATTTCAAATCAGCGAAAAGTTGAAAATTTTATTCAATTTTAACTCTCACGAGTTCACAAACACGCATGGAGAGAACCTCGTGCTCTGTTGAGGATTGTGTGAGACCTTCCTCAAAATTGAACAAAAGCTTGTTTATAGGTGTAAACATTAATTACATAACATTCTAGGAGGAATTGAATATGACAAAACGGACCATCCCATTACTACTCGTCAGCATGATTTTAACTGGCTGTGGGAGCCAACCAACACTTGTACTAGAAATCGAAGACATTGTTTCACCGCGCCTTGCGCTTCATCAAAACATCCAGTTAGAAATCAAATCAGAAAATATTTCTTTAGCCGATGTTATTTGGTCGAGTAGTGATGGAGGGACGATCTCAGTTAATGAAGAAGGACTAGTTACCTCACTGCTACCAGGAAGTGCAACGATTAAGGC
>DATESM010000059.1:0-10736 GCA_035270805.1 Bacilli bacterium | reverse complement strand
GCATAACGTGATTAATTATAAGTGATAATGATTAAAAATACAATACGCGATTAGGAAAAATCTTCATGAGTTTTTGTTGGAAGGGAATCAGCCTTTTCTAGGAGGGTAATATCTTTAATTAATGCGTAGATAATATAGCTGTTAATGACCGCAGCGATGACTAGATTACCACGGCCCCATTCAGCAAAGTACCAGCCACCGAGAATAAAATTGGCCCGCCAATTGGCTCAGTATTGCAAGATGCCATCTATTTTTATGAGTGAGCGCGTAGGCAAGAAGGAAAACTTCCGCCATGTAGAAATAGCGTTCATGCATATGTGGTAAAAGAAATGGTGTTAACACCGAAAAGAGTGTCCCAAGCAGCAGCAGTGATTTGTTATTAACCACAACACCTTGATGGTAGACATAATAGATAAGTGCAAGTAAAACAACAAAGGCAAAGGGGATACCAAAAGCATCAACATACAGGCGTAATTTACTATTAACCCTCTTTGATTTTCAGCCATGTACTTTTCATTACTTGATATCTTCCTCTTTTTTGCTGGGGCGGAAGAGAATTAGTTTCCGCGATATATAGTTATAAATTAATACAATTAAGGTTGCAAAAGCAAACACAAATGCAAACCAGAAGAAATTACCTTCAAATGCATGAATCATGTTTCCAACTTCCTTGATAGCTAAGTTAATTAAAAATCCGATTGTTCCTAGCGCTACAAAGATGATAAAACCCATGACAGAGCGACTCTTTTTTTTGTCTTCGAGGTCTTTAAATACGACAAGGATAGAAAGTACATAATTAACGATGACACCAAAAGTAAAGCCCATTATCGTTGAGACAAAAACTGAAGCGGTAATCGGAATGAGGCCTAAAATCAACCAAGTTGCACTCGATGTATAAATCAAGTATTGAAATAGTGAAGCAATCACAAAATCAACAAGGGTGGCTACCCCGCCGACAATGACAAAACGAACAATCTCGTACATGAGTGGTTTATTAGTCAGTATTTTTTTCATAATGTGTCCTTAAAATAAGATTGCAATGAAACCAAAGTATAACACTAAAACAACGATATCAACAATCGTTGTAACAAGTGGGTTAGCCATTAAGGCAGGATCAAGTTTAACTAACTTAGCGATGATGGGGAGTGAAGCCCCAACCAGTTTAGCAATTGTGATGGCGACAAAAAGCGTTAATGAAATAGTTACACTCACCTTAATTGTTTCACGCCACCAGCCCTCACTCCATTTAGCGAGTATCACTCCGTCAATCTCGCTGAGCCGGACGATACCAGTAATGAACTCAAGATTAATCACCACCAGCGCAAAAAGAGCGACCACTATGCCAACGACAAAGGCAATGCGTAATTCCTTCCAGATAATCAGGCCATATTCACTTTTGTCATATTCTTTTAGTGTAAGGCTCCGAGTGACGAGGGCTGCACTTTGTGTGCCAGAGTTGCCGGCCGTGTTCAACAATAGGGGGATGAAAGTTGACATAATGATGACACTAGCGATATTTTCTTCAAAGCGATTAAGAATAAATGTCGAAAAAACACCGAGTACCATTAAAATCAAAATCCAAGGTGTACTACTTTTGACAAGCGTCAAAGTACTTGATTCACGATAACTTTTTTCTAATGGCGTAACCGCGGCCATCTTTTCAATATCTTCACTAACTTCATCGGTAATAACATCGATGATATCATCAACGGTGATCACCCCAACGAGTTTATGGTCAGTATTTAAAACAGGGATGACATTTCGGTCATAGCGTTGAAAAACACTAGCAACATGTTCTTGGTCATCGTTGACTTGAACAGTGATAAAGTCTTTTTCACAAACGTCACCAATTTTTTCATCGGGTCTAGCAAAAAGTAAATCTTCGATATAGAGAACACCAACGAGATTTCGCTTAGCATCGATGACGAAAGTTGAATGAATGGTGATGGCATCCTTACCAATTTTTCTAATTTTATCTAGCGCATCAGAAACTGACAAATTTTCTTTTAGTTCAATATACTCGCGCGTTAGTATAGATCCGGCAGTTTCGGGTTTATAGTTGAGAAGCAGATTAATATCGTTTCTTGTCGCCTTATCAGCTTTATCTAGAACTTTAGATACCAGATTAGCAGGCATATCTTCTAGAAAGTCAGCAATGTCATCACTGAATGTATTTTCAATCAGTTCCATGACTTGTTTGTCAGTGAATAGATTAAGCAAGTTTTCTTGAACTTGTTGATCGAGGTAAGTAAAAACTTCGGCCGTATATTCGCTTGTCACTGTCTTAAAGACGAAAAGTAAATCTAAGGGTTGTAATTGATTAGCAATTTCCGCTAAGTCGACAGGTTCAAAACTATCGCAAAATGACCGTAATGTTTTAATGTCTTTTTTGGCGATAATGTCCTTTAATTCTTGTTCCTTGCGTTCAAAATCAATGACCATAATATGTACCAATGCCATTATACAATACTTTTAGTATTCACTTAAAACTTTCTAAGCGAAAAACGCCCACTTTAGTTGTAGTATGTTATAATTGTGCTCGAAGATACTAAAGGAGATTGATTATGCGCAAAATATTAGTAGAAACATCCGCTCGCCATATCCACGTTTCGCAAGAAGACTTAGAAATTTTATGTGGAAAGGGAGCCCAATTAGAGTCACGTGCACCTCTGAGCCAACCTGGTCAATTTGTTTCAACAACGAGATTAACAATTGTTGGACCACGGAGTAGCATGGAACGCGTTTCCATTCTTGGTCCAGTCCGTAAGGCCTCACAAGTTGAAATTAGTTTAACCGATGCTCGGGCACTTGGTGTGACCGCCCCCATTAGAGAAAGCGGCGATATCAAAGGGACCCCAGGCATTAAACTCATTGGTCCGGCTGGTGAATTAGAACTTAAAGAAGGCTTAATTATCGCCAAACGCCACATTCATATGACGACAAAAGATGCTGAAGAATTTGGTGTCAAAAACGGTGAAATTGTCGGCGTTAAAGTGTCGACTGCTGATCGTTCGCTCATCCTCAACGATACAGTTATTCGTGTTCGTGATGACTTCGCACTTGCCATGCATATTGATACAGATGAAGCTAATGCAGCTGGTCTTGCCGGTAATGGTGAAGGCGAATTAATCAAATTAATCTAGGAACGACTATCTTGTTGTTTGACTTTCGGGTCAAACACAATTAAACTAACAACCAGACAACCTTATTAAGAACTACATTTAAAGGGTATTGATGTAGTAGCAACTCTCCTTAGGAGTAAGTGCTATCCCAAGCAGTGAATAACTGAGCAATGAGGAAAAGTAATCAAACACAAAATTACTTTCCTTAGCGGAAGTAATTTTTTATTAGAAACGAGGAAATTTTATGGAACTACAACATCTTTTTACAAGCGAATCCGTCAGTGAAGGCCATCCAGATAAAGTGTGTGATCAAATTAGTGATGCCATTCTTGATGCTGTCCTATCTTTAGATCATAATGCCCGTGTGGCTTGTGAGACTTTTGCCACGCGTGATTATGTTCTAATCAGTGGTGAAATCACTGCACAAAGCCATCCAGACTATGTTGCCATCGCTCGCAAAGTCTTGCTTGACATTGGATATACGTCTCCTGAACTGGGCATTGACGGACACACCTGTGTGATTGAAACAAAAATTAATGAACAAAGCCCGGATATTTCACAAGGAGTCAATCGTGGATCAGTGTTTGAACAAGGTGCTGGCGACCAAGGTATTATGTTTGGTTATGCGAGCGATGAAAACACGGGATATATGCCACTTGCGATTGTGATTGCTCATAAACTTGTCCGTACAGCCAGTCAAATGCGTAAGGACGGGACCTTCATAGGGGCCAGGCCAGATATGAAGTCGCAGGTTACGATTGATTATGCAAAACCAACTCATCCTCGCATCGATACAATTTTAATGTCAGTCCAACATGATGAACATATCGACATGGTCGCGTTTAAAGATTTTATTCATCAACACATCATGTTACCAGTGGTTGAAAGCTTTAAACTCAACGACGACTTTAAAGTACTCATCAATCCGACGGGTCGCTTTGTGACCGGTGGTCCCGCTGGTGATACAGGTTTAACAGGCCGGAAAATTATCGTCGATACTTATGGGGGCTATGCCCGTCATGGTGGTGGGGCCTTTAGTGGCAAAGATCCGAGCAAGGTCGATCGTAGTGCGGCCTATATGGCCCGTTATATTGCTAAAAACCTTGTCGCAGCAGGTGTAGCTAAACGTCTAGAAATTCAATTAAGTTATGCGATTGGGATTGCTGATCCACTTAGCATTTCAATTATGACATTTAAAACAGGCGCATACGATGATGAGGTCATTCTTAAAGTGATCAACCAAATCTTTGATTGTCGTCCTGGCGTCATTACGCGTGACTTTGGCTTAACAACCCCAACATTTAAATATCAAGATATCGCTGCTTATGGTCATTTTGGCCGTCAGGATCTTAATCTGCCTTGGGAACGTCTTGACAAAGTAGAAGAAATAGAACGTGTACTGCTAAACTATCCAAAAAAGAAACACAAATAAAATTAAAGCACTTACATTCATCTTTTTTCAACCCCAATTTGTCTTTTACTATCAATGTGCTCCGATTTTCATTAAAATATAGGTAGAAGACGTTCATAAAAATAATCATGAAAGGAGCAAATTTATGAAATTCCAAATTGTCGGAAAAAATATTGTGGTCACAGACGCGATTAAGGCCGCAGTAGAAAAGAAGTTATCAAAGATGGATAAATACTTTATCATCGATGATAACGTATTATGTCGGGCTCTAGTCCGTAGTTATAAGGTCGGGGCCAAAGTCGAAGTGACCATCTTTACCCCTCACATGGATTTCCGTGTTGAAGAACAAGATGAAGATCTCTACGCCGCTGTTGACAAAGCAATTGATAAACTAGAACAACAAATGCGCAAACTTAAAACTCGCCTTGATCGTCGTAATAAGATGAGTTTAGGTGAAGCGCTGATGATGGATAATATTGTCGCCGAAGCTGATGAAGAAGATGATAAGGTGGTTAGAATTAAGTCAATCTTCCTCGAACCAATGGATTTAGACGAAGCAATTACGAGAATGGAAGCCTTAAATCATTCGTTCTTTATGTACTTGGATAGTGAAGATAATCTCATTTCACTACTCTATCACCGCAATGATGGCGGCTATGGCATCATTCAAGCGGAGAACAAAATTAAATAGTTGCTGACAACTTAAGGGAGCTTACTTAATGTAAGCTCTTTTTTTCGCTCTTATTGAATTAATACGAGTAATTTAACCCATATTTGTTATTTAATTTAGCTTTTTATAGTATAATAACGGAGAGGTAAATCGATGACAAAACTTATTGCCACTGACCTTGATGGAACTTTTTTTTATCCGAAGCGTAAAATTGGGATGATTCCACGCCGGTCGCTTAAATTCGCTCGTAAATTTATCGCAAATGGCGGGAAAATTTTATTAGTGACAGGTCGCTCACACTTTTTTACAATTCATGTTGAAGAAAAAGTTGGTGCCAATCTTGATGTCATCGGTATGAATGGGGCTTACATGCTTGTGGATGGCGAAGTGTTTCAAGAGCATTTTCTCTCCCCGATTGTGACAAATTTAGTTGAAGACATTCAAGACCGATTTAAAGTCAAAGGGATGATGCTACTTTCCAAACGTTATCCATTACTAATTGATGGTCCCGATATGACGGCATTAAGAAAATATTTCTATCGTTTCTACTACTGGTCACAAGGCGTGTACGCAGAAGATTACCTCGTATCGCATTCTCTTTTTCAAAACGAATTAAGAGGCAATAATGTCTATAAACTTATGTTTTATTTTGGACTTACTAAACGCGGCGTTGATCGCGCTAGTGAAGCTAACAAATATATCCGTTCACACTATGGTGACTCGCTTGAAGCATCATGGACGGGTGGCTTCATCGAGATAACCCCCAAAGGGTCTAGTAAGGCAAATGGTATTAAAAAGTACTTGGAACTTAAGGGCATTAAAGAAGACGAACTTGTTGTTGTCGGTGATTCAGGTAACGACATTTCAATGTTTAATGCGTTTTATGACCGCTCATTTTGCATGGGCCATGCTAGTAAAAAGGTGAAAAAATATGCTAAACATATCATTCGCCGCTTTCACGATCTTCAAGCATATTTATAACAGGAGGACAATATGAATCAAACATCTTATTTTGTATTCGGAATTTATCAATTAAACCTACTACTTCGTGACTCAATGGAGTACATGGTACCCAATCGTCAATTTAGCGTTGAAATGTATGACAAACGCAAAGAAGGCTTTACTGCCCTAACAGCAGAAAACTCACCTTTTGGTCGCT
Source organism: Bacilli bacterium (assembly GCA_035270805.1). Taxonomy (GTDB): domain Bacteria; phylum Bacillota_I; class Bacilli_A; order RFN20; family CAG-826; genus DATESG01. Next base: position 4,374 of record DATESM010000059.1, on the reverse strand, counting down.
TTTTAGCTATGAATCAAGAAAAGGCACCAAAAATACGTGAATCATTTTCTAATTTTATCGATTTAGTCTATAGTGACAATGCAAGTATTGTCAGAAAGATTGATGATAAGATTGAAGTGGATAAGGGACTACACCTACAGTTTTATGAAATGACCGCAGGACTTTATCAAACCATTGAAGACATCCTCTATGGCTACTTAGCGCATGCACAAAAAGAAAATCAATATGAGGAATCACTGGCCAAGGCAATTTTAGCTAACGAAGTGTATTTCCGCTCATTATCTTATTTTGCAATTACCATCGATATTGTTGAGAAATTCAACGAATTTCAAACAGCATTCCGTGAATCAAAGGGCCAACCTTCACCAGCTTCTAACTTCATCAACGAAGAAATTGGTAAGCTTGTCGGTATTCTTGGCTTTCATAAAAAACATTCGAAAGTTAAAGACGTCGCTTTCCATGATATGGTTGATAAGGTTAACGCCCTACTTGAAACAATTGGGGGTAAACGTCAATTACCAGAAGGCATGAAGTTCCCTGATTTATTTAAAGCCACGCGCGAAGTCACACTCAACCAACTACAAAAGAGTGAAACAGAGTTCAAGGCTTTCTTTGGCCCAATACTTAACGATTATGTCGCCTTAACAAAAAAGATTACTGCCGCTCAACAAAATAAAGAAAGCGAAGTCGCTAAAGACGAACTTAGCTAAGGAGAAAATATGAATAAAGTCGGATTAATTTTTGACTCAACCGCTGTCATACCACAAGATAAATTCGAAAAATATGGTTTTGAAGCTGTCTCACTCTATCTAGATATCGATGGCCACAGTCAACTCTCAACAAGTATCAATGAGGAAGAATTTCTAGCTAACTTTGATTCTTTTCACTCACTCAAGAGCGCCTCACCATCACCTCAAGCCTTTGTTGATGCCTATGAAAAGCAATTTGCGAAGGGATTTGAAAAAATTCTAGTCTTGCCACTCTCGTCTAAACTCAGTGCAACCCATGACGTAGCCGTGATTGCAAGAGGTCTATTAGACGAAGAAAAACAAAGTCGTGTGGTCATTTTGGATACGCTAATTTGCAGCCTTGGCTTTGATAGTTTTATGCACTCGATGTATGAAGAACTAGATAAAGATTTAGATATTGATACCTTAAGTAAAGTAGCAATGGATCATGCTGAGAACTCATTAATTTTATTTGAAATCAATGACCTCAAGCATTTATATCGTGGTGGAAGACTAAAAAAGATTTCCCTCATTGTTGGTGAAATTCTGAAGATTAAACCACTAATCGAATTTAGTGAGGGTGTTCTTAAAGTCGCTGCTAAAAATAGAAATCGTAATAAGAATATTGAACATGTCGTTGATAAAATTAGACAATTGAGCCATAACTTCAAAAAAGTGTATGTTAATTACTTTTCATTCAAACTTGAAGATCCTGCGGTCAATATTATTTTAGAAAAAATCCAAGCCGAATTTAATAACGTAATTCTTAATTTCACAAACCGTATTTGCCCTGTCTATGTTTCCCACGTTGGAAATAGTGGATATGCAATTGCAATTACGGCGCACAACTAGTACAATAAATAAACAATTAGGTAGGTGATTATCATGACAAAAAACAAAATTAAACTTAGCGGTGGAGAAATCACCGGTTACATCATTAGTGGTCTGATTGCCCTTAGCGGTTTTACTCTCGCCGTATTAGGCATTATTTCTCGCAACCTTGAAAACATTGCAAATCCACTTCGGCAAGCTAATGACAAATTAGCGGAAGCCATCACACTAGGATTCCAACCACTCGGCGCACTCATATTACTAGTTGGTGTTATTCTAGCCGTCATTGTCCTGCTTGTCGTTGGCAAACGGGTTGATGTTGAGGAAGAAAAACAAGCTAGACGCGCGCAACGCTTCAGTCTTGAACAAGAAAACCAAACAGAAACTACTTTATAATTCAAAAAAGAAAACCTATCGATGATACGATAGGTTTTTTGTTTGTCTTGTTTTTAGTCCTTTAAGTAGTAGTAGCCTAATGATTTAAGATTCTCATCTAACTTAATAATCAGTGGTGCGCCAGTTGGAATTTCAAATTCAACAATCTTGTCATCACTAATATTTAATAAATATTTAGCCAAAGCACGTAAGGAATTACCATGGGCGGCAATGATAACTTTTTTGCCTTCTTTAAGATCCTTTTCGATGGTGGCTTCATAATAGGGAAGGACACGGATAACGGTGTCTTTTAAACTTTCTCCATTTGGTTCACCCTTGACTGGGTTGTCACTTGCGAGTGGTGGAACGTCATAGGAGCGCCGCCAAATGTGAACTTGTTCAGGTGAGAATCTTTCAGCAGTTTCTTGCTTATTCAAGCCTTGAAGACCACCATAGTGACGTTCATTTAAGCGGTAGTCACGGTGAATGGGGATATCCTTTTGTCCTAATTCTTCGAGAATAAAGTCGAGCGTTTTTTGTGCACGTTTGAGGGCGCTCGTGTAGGCGACATCAAATGCGTAGCCTTTTCTTTTCAGTAACTGTCCGGCCTCATGAGCCTCTCTAATCCCTTGTGCGGATAAATCGACATCGGTCCATCCTGTAAATCTATTTTCTAGATTCCAAAGAGATTGGCCGTGTCTTACTAATACTAATTCAATCATACTTTCTTTTCTCCTTTATTAATCAGCTAGTGAACCCATTGGGTCCCATGGTTTTAAAACGATTGGTTTTTTCTCCCATAGGGCTAACTGTTCTTTACTTAAGTGTTTTTTATTAATGACAGCCTGATAGACAAAGCGATCAAACCAAGTATCACTACAAATATAGTAACCATCTTTACCGCCTTTATTACCCCAGCTGTTTTCAATTTTCCATCTCTTGGGACCAGCTTCATCTAGATGAACACCAGTTAAAACCATCGCATGGTTCATCGCACCTTGAGCGTAGGTTAATTGGTCGGCTTTTGCCATTTCTAGGTCCATATCAAGCACGTTTTCATAATCAAAACTACGATCATCCCACACGCCTGTTGTTCGGTCGCCATAATTAGCAACATCGCTACCAAACCAGACAAGCTCACCCGCTTTGAGTTGCGTAAGCACCAAGTCTTTGAGTTCATTAATGGGTAGATTTAAGTATTTAATCTCACCGGCACCAACAACATTACCTAAGTAAGCAACGGTAAAAGTCTTGTGGAATGGTTTATCAACTGTTGGGGCGTTGATAATAGAAATGTATTCTTTTAACACATCACCAATCACCTCATGATAAAACGAAGTTGGTGTCAAATTCTTGATGACATGGAAGCCACTGTCATTGACGTATTCAAAGTCAAATTGCTGTGGAATTTCACCAAAGTTTGATGTTAAGAGACTAAAGAGTTCATCAAGTGTTTGCGCTTTTAAGGCCTTGAGGGCCGCTTTATCTAGTTTAACTTCACGGGCCCGTGAGGCGTATTGACGTAGTTTGAGGTCAATCAGCTTATTGATGAATCGGGTATTACTCGAATTATTGGTTTCTGGCATGATTACTTGAGGAACAACGCCATATTTTTCCACAATCGCGACAAACATATCCCATTGGCCACCATCTTGAATACCAGTCTTTAAAATATGTTGGAGTGTGCGGTCATCGGCATCAACATCGAGGAAATCATCAATACTCTCGATGAAGTAGTTGATTTTTTCAAGTTTGTCATAAAAAGCCGAGTAATTTTGTGAGAGTTCAAACTCTTTTAGGCCAAATTTCTTGGCCACAATTTCTCTTAAAACATTTAAGCCGGCAAAAATCCAGCAACGGCCTGTTTGTTTTTGATTCGCTACGGGTAGCGTTTTAATCTCGTGTGAGAACAAGAAGTGGGTGTTCTTTGCTTCTTCTTGCTTGGTAAAAACATCCGCTAAGTCGGTCGCATAGAGGACACGTTTTAAAACTTGATGCTTAGGTTTAGCATCATAACTTTTTTGTAAAACTTTAAGGGTTTCTTCGTTAATGTTATTCATAAAACCTCGTTTCTTACATATACATAAGTACATAGATAAGTTTATGCTCTCAAGGCCTATTTTTCAAGGCATATTCAAAGTAATATCATTATCGAAAGCATGGGTGAGGCAAAATTTGGACTTTATTTCTAGATTAAGGCAAGAGATTTTGCTTGATCTTAACTATGAGGTCTTCAACTTCAAGTGGGCGCGAGTAGACATAACCTTGAACCATCGTTACAGCCGTTTGTTTGAGTAAAGAAATTTGTCCTTCTTCCTCAATACCCTCGGCCAATACTTTAAAGCCAAGGAGAACCGCAAAGTTGACCAGCATACGATAAGTCTCAAGTTTTTCTTCGCTGAGATAATTAAGAGAGAAGGCGCGGTCGAGCTTCACCATT
>DATESM010000058.1:0-3185 GCA_035270805.1 Bacilli bacterium | reverse complement strand
GCATTACAAGTCGACTAAATCACTTAAAAGCCTTAGGCATTGATGCGGTGTGGCTCTCACCTTGTTATCAAAGTCCCAATGATGATAATGGCTATGACATCGCTGACTATTACGACATTATGGATGAATTTGGTAGCCTTGATGATTGGAAAGTCATGATTAAAAAAATGCATGAACTTGATATCAAACTGATTATGGATTTAGTCCCTAATCACACATCAACGGCCCATCACTTTTTTCAAGAATCACGCAAGGGCAAAGATAATCCTTATAGCGATTATTATTACTGGTTTGATAGCCCCCCTAATGATTGGCAAGCTGCTTTTGGGGGCAGTGCTTGGCAATATGATGAGGTGCGCAAACAATACTACCTTCATTCCTATGCGATTTCGCAAGCTGACCTCAATTGGGATAATCCTCAGGTCCGTCAAGCGATGCGCGATATCATTGACTTTTGGGTCGACCTTGGTGTTGATGGTTTTCGCATTGACGTCATCGACCAGATTTCAAAAGACTTCAGTGGACATAATGCCTTTGGTCCGCACTTACACGAGTATATCCGCGACATGTTCGGACGTGACAAAGTCAAACATCTCTTTACCGTTGGTGAATGTTGGGTTGATTCTGAAGAAGAAATCATCAAACACTGTCACCCTTCCCGTAGGGAATTAGTTACTTTGTTTCAATTTGACCATTTTGATAAGGCCCGTCAAGGTAAGTTTACACTTGATGAAGATAGTCGCTATGATTTAAATGCTGTCAAGAAACACCTTGTAAAGTGGCAAAATTTCACACAAAAAGAATCACTTCTTTATACATTATTTACCGACAATCATGATCAACCACGTTTCCTTTCACGGATGAATATTGATAAGCGTCTTCGTTATCAAGCCGCGACAATGTTAGCGACGATGTTTTATTTATTAAAGGGTGTTCCCTTTATTTATCAAGGACAAGAAATTGGTGTCCTCAATTCCCGTTATCAAAGTATCAATAGTTATAGAGATATCGAAACACTCAATTTTTATGAGGAAAATAAGGGACGTTATAGTGAAGATCAACTGCTAGAAATGATTAATAATGGCAGTCGCGATCATGCACGGAGACCGATGCCTTGGGATGATTCCTCCTATGGTGGATTCTCAATAGTCACGCCCTGGATTGATGTTAACCTTGACTATCAGACAATTAATGTAAAAAATGATAAAGCAGACGAACACTCAATATTTAACTATTATCAAACGCTGCTTAAACTGCGAAAAGATGATGTGTTTATTGAAGGTATCTTTACTGATCTAAGTGATAAAAGACAAGACTGCTTTATTTATCAGCGCCATGATGAGAATAGAAAAGTCGTTGTCCTCATCAATTTTGAGAAAGAACAAATGATTGATATCAATCTAGATGTCAAACAGATACTGCTATCAAACTATGATGACCTACCTGATGAGTGCGCTCGGATTTATCGCCCATTTGAAGTTGTTGTTTATGAAATAATAGAAAGTAAGCATGCCTAAGCCAAAGTGGTTTAAGTAGAGAAATCCCGTGACTGTATCGATGAAAGAAAACCTTTTAGCTATCATTAATCAATTTGATATTGGTGGCGAAGTTATCTCAATTAATCTGCTTGATAATGGACATATTAATGATACCTATTCTGTTAAGACCAATAAAATAACTTATGTTTTGCAGCGAATTAACCATCAGCTTTTTACAAATGTAGAAGGATTAATGGACAATATCCAACGGGTTACTGATCATATTAAAGCTAAAAATCACCCACTCGCTACACTAAGTTTAGTTAAATCCTCGCAAGGGAAAAACTATTATTTTGATGGGCAAAATTACTACCGCGTGTATGAATATATTGATCATAGTGTTTGTCTTAATGAAATGGAACGAGATGAAGACTTTTATGAAGTCGGAAAAGCTTTTGGCGAATTTACCCGCTTGCTTGGTGATTTTGACGCAACAAAACTCTTTGATATTTTGCCAAACTTTCATAACACTGAAGTCCGTTATCACAATTTTAGCAAAGCCCTCGCTAGCGATCGTGTTGGCCGAGCTTCGCAAGTAAGAGAAGAAGTCGACTTTGTCAAAAAGAGAATTCATTACGCTTCACACATTAACCGCTTATTTGAAAAGGAGTTAATTCCCTATCGCGTCACTCATAATGACACCAAGTTAAATAATATTCTCCTCGATGATCAAACATACAAACCGAAAGCGGTGATTGACTTAGATACGATTATGTCAGGAACGCTGCTCTATGATTTTGGTGATGCGATTCGCTATGGGTGTAATCGTGCCAAGGAAGATGAACAAGACCTCTCTCTTGTTCAGTTTGATTTAGATTTATTTTCCCATTTTACAAAAGGATATCTTCAAGCAATGGGCAAGGAAATAACCATGCATGAAATAGATAATCTAGCGATGAGTGCGATTATTTTAACCTATGAATGCGGCATGCGATTTTTAAGCGATTATCTCGATGGTGACCGCTATTTTAAAATTGAGCACCCCCAGCATAATCTTGATCGTGCGAGAACACAATTCCGGCTGGTTGAACTGATGGAAGATAAACTAGCTTTAATGAACGAAATCGTGAAACAATCAGTTCAAAAATAATTTGCTGTTATATTTGCGTATTTTCTTCGTTTTATTTATGATAAATGTATGAGGGATGTTGTGAAAACATTATTCTAAATACAGTCGAATAAATTACAAGCGAGGGAAAAGCATATGAGATTTATTCTAAGACTATTAATGACACTACTCGGGATTGTCGCTTTTTTTGCTATGGCCGGATCGGGAGCGATTTATGCCTATGGTCAATATGGCGCACCACTCGTCCAAGATCAGCTGCAAAAGATGGAAGATCAAATTGAAGAGCAACTAGAAGAAGAATATCCAGGTGCGGAAGTTACAGTTGATATTAAGGAAGTGTTCTACAAACAAGAAGGAGGGTCAGTTTACGTTGGTTTTGAAGTCAATGCCATTGCTGAACTCGCTAATGTTGAAGTTGAAAACACAACAAAGTATGTTGTTGTAGATGTCTTTAGCGTCATTATGGGCAATGAAGATTTTGTTGATTATACCGAAGCAGAATGGGATGACGTTAAAGATGAATTTTCTGGCGCGCCATCAATTCTATTTGATAGTGACGAAGTTAAACGGGTGGGGAT
>DATESM010000057.1:0-6814 GCA_035270805.1 Bacilli bacterium | reverse complement strand
CTTATTAGGTGGTTTTATAAAGTCACTGCCATTAAAGTTTTCAGCTTGGCTAATTTTTGTCTATATATTTGTTGTTTCCTTTTTACACTCTGTTATGGTCATTGGAATGCTTGGCCTCCTGCATCCTGAAACATGGACAATTGTCGCACCAATTCTAGGCTCTGGTGCCCTGATTGAGGCAGGTAGTTACTCAATTATTGTTCCTCTTGTGGTCACAGCCTTGAATCCGGTAATAAAGCGATTAAACCTTGCCGAGTAACTATGATATAATATCATAGTGAAGAGAGGTGCTTTTTATGATAGATTTTAAACAATTAACAAAGCCTTATGAGGAAAGTGCGGTCAAGTCATTACAACGACTCGTTCAATCAAACTCAGTCTACGATGAGAAGACAGTCACAGACGAACATCCCTATGGACTCGGTGTCCATGACTCCTTAACGTTAGTCTACAAAATGGCAAAGAAAGACGGTTTTAATGTTGCTTACATTGATGGCCGTGTGACCGAAATTTCCTTTGGTGAAGGCCAAAGAGAAATCGGTATTTTTGCCCATGCCGATGTCGTACCTGCTACTGGTGATTGGGATTACCCACCCTTCAGTGGCACGCTCAAAGATGGGTACATGTATAGTCGGGGTACGAGTGATGATAAGGGACCCCTGATTGCGGCCTACTATGCGATTAAAGCCTTAAAAGAAGCCGGACTAATCAATGGCTTTAAAGTACGGATGGTTGTTGGTGGTGATGAAGAAAGAGGGAGTAGCTGTATGCACTACTATTTCAACACACTCAAAAAACCAGCGGTGACCTACGGCTTTACACCGGATGCAGAATTTCCCCTTATTTATGGTGAGAAAGGCATCACAAATTATATCTCGAGTAAGGATATTGACCTTCACCCACTCCTTTCGCTGAAAGGTGGAAAGGCCAGTAATTCTGTGATCGACGAACTAAATATGGTCATCGTCAAAGATGATAGTTTCATGGAAACACTGAAAGCAATGAATTTGAAGTTCACATACAAGAATATTGACGATAAAGCCCATATCACGATTTTTGGCAAGAGTGCTCACGGGAGTATGCCTGAATTAGGTTTTAATGCAGGCATTGCCGCACTTGAAGCCTTAGGCAGCCATTATGGATTAGGCTTTTTGAGCAATTTAGCGGAATCCTATAAAGATACAAAAGGTCGTAATCTTGATGCTTACTACCGTAGTGATTTACTTGGAGATTCCTCTTATAATGTTGGCCTTATTGATTATAAAGAAGGGCGACTTGAATTTGTCACCAACTTTAGACATCCGGAAAACGTTAATATTGAAGAGCATTTGATGCATGTGAGTAGTCTGACTGACATGGATGTTCGTGCAAAGTCAAGTAGCCTCCCACTTCTATTTGATCCACAAAGTGCTTTTATTCAAAAACTCCTCAGTGTTTATCAAAAAGAAACAGGCGACATGGTGTCTAAACCAATGGCAATTGGTGGAGGAACTTATGCAAAAGAATGTCCCAACACTGTCGCATTTGGTAGTGCCTTCAAAGGAAGAGATGGCAGTATTCACCAAGCTAATGAATATGTCTTGTTGTCCGATTTATTCGCACAAATGCACATCTATGCACACGCTATTTATGCACTTGGAGTCGAGCTATGAGAATGAAGCTAAAAAAGTGGAGCAAACCTTTTTTAGTTGAACACCCAGATGTTTATATCGCGCCTGAACGTTATAACGATGCATCTTTTATCGCATATCTAAACCGACCAAATCTCTATTTAGAAATAGGGCCAGGTAAAGGTGATTTCATCGTGCAAATGGCACGCAAAAATCCTCAACTCAACTTTCTTGTCATCGAACTTAATATTTCAGTCGCCGCGATGGCCGCTGTAAAAATTGTTGATGCTGGTTTAGAAAATGTGAAATTAATTGTCGATGATGCTCTCGTCGTCCTTCCCTTGCTGAAGCCCCATAGTCTTGAGACAATTTTCCTCAATTTTTCTGATCCCTGGCCGAAGAAAAGGCATGAAAAAAGACGTTTAACGTCAACGCGATTTCTGAAGGCATATGAACAAGCCCTTAAAGGTGGTGCACCCATTGTTCAAAAAACAGACCAACATAGTCTTTACGAATTTTCTTTACAAAATTATATTGACAATGGATGGCGTGTGGTCGAACACACTGAAGACTATCAAACCCATGTTGAATTCGATGCGATGACTGAATATGAAAGAAACTTTCGTAGTCTAGGCCATCATATCTATCGTATTATCGCCACAAAGGAGCAATAAAAATGAAACTGAGTTCACAAACAATTGACTTATTCAAGCAAGTCTCACAAATTAATGCCATTTCTGGACAAGAAAGTGAACTTGCTCATTTTCTTGTTGATGAATATCGTCAACTCGGTTTTGAGTTGGTTCTTGATAATCTTGGCTCGGTTTTTGCGCTCAAAAAGAGTAAACATGCAGATGCTTTAAAGGTGATGGTGGCCGGACATATGGACGAGGTTGGCTTTATTATTATCGACATAAGGAGTAATGGGATGATTGCCCTGAATCCAGTCGGAGGGATTAATCCACAAACTCTATTAGCTCATCGTGTTGTCGCCAAGACTAAATTTGGTCATTTTCTTGAAGGAAGTATTGATGCAATTCCACCCCATCTAATGAGTGAGGCCGATCGCGATAAACCTGTACAAATTAAGGATATGCTCGCCGATTTCGGTTTCAGAACACGCGAAGAGGCATTAGCTCGTGGCCTTCATATTGGTGCAATGGTTGTTGTTAAAGGTGAGTTTGTCGAACTTAATGAGGGACAAAGACTCTTATCTAAGGCATTTGATAATCGTTATGGTGTCGTTTTAGGTTTAGAGGTTGCGCGTCATTTTAAAGATATTGATTTACCCTATGATTTATATGTAGGTGCAACTGTACAAGAAGAAGTTGGTCTACGGGGAGCAACGACTTCCAGTCACACGATTGATCCTGACTTTGCCATCGTCCTTGACTGTTCTCCTGCCCGTGACTCGACTGGTGATAAGGAGCAAGAGGGACAATTAGGTGGAGGCGTTCTCCTTCGCTATACGGATAGGTCGATGTTAAGTTTTCGTAAACTGATTACTTATCAAGAAGAAGTTTGTCGTCTTGTTGGCGTCCCTTGTCAGTATTATTCTAGTCCGGGTGGGACCGATGCAGGTGCGATTCATAAAGCGAATAGTGGTGTATTGACTTTGACACACTGTATATGTTCACGTAACATCCACACTTGTTCGTCTATGATTGACGCTGATGATTATTTAGCAGCAAAAAAGGCTTTGATTTATATATTGAATGACTTTAATCAACAAACCTTTGAACGGTTAAAAAAGTAGGTATCTATGACATTACATGAAATTGACTTAAAAGAGGAAGGAAAAATTAGCCGTTTAACAAATCGGACTTTTAAATTTGACTCCAAAATTAGCGAACACTTTTATACCGCCCACTATTTCGTCAAGACGATGAAGATTATTCAAACTTATTTGCCAAATCACCATGTGACTATGCAATTTTTTCAACGGCGCGATGACAGCGTCGTTTGTGGTCTTGATGAAGTGATCGCGCTCATTCATACTTTTGCTAAAAATCCACAAGATTTACAACTATTAGCTCTCAATGATGGCGACATCATTAGTGATGGTGAACCCGTTTTAAAGATTACAGGCCGGTATGAAGATTTTGGTTACCTTGAATCATTGATTGATGGGATTCTTGCCCGACGTAGTTCTGTAGCGACTAATGTGCGAGAAGTCATCAAAGTTCTCAATGGAAAAGATTGTTTCTCGATGGCCGATCGCCAGGATGATTATTTGACACAACGTGGGGATGGTTATGCGACTTATGTTGCTGGCATCAAAAAATACTCGACTAATGCCCAAGGGGACTGGGTTAATATCAAAGGAATGGGGACAATGCCTCACGCCCTTATTCAAATGTGTCGTGGTGATATTGTTGAAGCCGCTACTTTATATAACAAGACCTTTCCTGAACAAAAAGTGACAGCACTTGTTGATTATAATAATGATTGTGTCACCGATAGCTTAAAAGTTGCACAGGCGCTTAGAGAGAAGCTAGGCGCGGTCCGAATCGATACATCAAAGGCATTAATCGATCACTATTTTGATGATAAGGACACGAGCGGATTTGATCCACATGGTGTTTGCCCACAATTAATTTTTGCGATTCGTGAAACTTTAGATGCGCACGGTTTTAATCATGTTAAAATCATTGTTTCTAGTGGCTTTGATGTTAAAAAAATCGCTTATTTCGAAAGCCTTAACACCCCTGTTGATACCTATGGAGTTGGATCTTCATTCGTTAGAAATACGACGGTCGGCTTTTCAGGTGACCTTGTTTTAATTGACGGTGAACATGAGGCAAAAGTTGGGCGTAAAGATATCGCCAATCCGCGGTTAAAACCTGTTGCTTACCCTATTTATTAAATAATAAATATCATCTTATATAATCAATTTGTAAACGCTATCATTGACAATGAAAATATTTTCATTTACTATTTAATTGCGGAGGTGTTTTTATGCCATCAAATTTAAAAGATCGTGTCACTATTTATGAAGTTGCTGCCGCTTCTGGCGTGAGTTTAGCAACGGTATCACGTGTCATTAATAATCTTGATAATGTCAAACCTGAAACGAGAAAAAAAGTCCAAGATGCCATCAAGCGATTAGGCTATCGTCCAAGTGGATTAGCGCAAGCATTGGCGACGAGTAAAACAACAAATATTGGTGTTGTGATTCCTGGGGCTAATTATGTCTATATTTCCAATCTTCTCCATGGACTGACGGATAGTGCCAAAGAAAAAGGCTATGCAATTACTCTTTTTTGTACATCTAACGAAAAAGGTGAGGCGATTAATGCGATTGACAAATTAATTACATCACATGTTGATGGCGCCGTTATTTTTGATGATGCGTTGGACGAAGAGGATGTCCAAAAAATTACGGGTTACCAAGTCCCTGTTGTTGTCGTCAATAACAAGATTGAAAACAAGGAAAAAGTGGCATCTATTACCTTTGGTTATGAACATACACTGCGGGAAACGATTATTCGGCCACGACTTAAAAATCATGAAAAACCGATGTTTTTCCTTAAATTAGATGGTGCGGGACGACTATTTGAACGACTAGAACGCAGTTTCATTAATACACACGAAGAAGAACATAAGACTTATGGTGTTATTAGTGTCGCTGATCATTATGAGCAAATTTATCAACGGATGTGTGAATTATTTAAAACGGAGAAGAAGGGATTCTTCCTTTGCTATCGGGATTCAATTGCAGCAGCAGTCCTTAATGCCGCACTCGACAATGACCTACAGGTTCCAGAAGATGTGGAAATTCTCAGTTTGATTGGCACAAAATACGCAAGTATTTTCCGCCCAAAAATTTCCAATATGTATCTTGATATGTATCAAGTTGGTCTCAGTGCGATGGATATGCTTGTAAAACTGCTTGATGGTGAATACTATCAACCCCGGATCAAAATAGAAAGTACATATATTGAACTAGATTCAACTAAATAGAGGTTTATATGATTAACGTATATGAAGACTTCAAATATAGAGGTCTAATCAAAGATTTTTCGAATGAAGAAAAAATAAAGGACATGCTTAGTCGGCCACAAGTGATTTATTGTGGCTTTGACCCAAGTGCCAGTAGTATGCACATGGGTAATTTTGTCATGGTTATGACATTAATGAGATTACAACGAGCCGGTCATAAAATCATCGCAGTTGTTGGCGGTGGGACTGGTATGGTCGGCGACCCAAGTGGGCGTAGCAGTGAACGTAATTTGCTAGATGAAGCAACCTTAAGAGCTAATACCGATAGTATTCATGCTCAATTAGGCAAATATATCGATTTAGATGATCCAAAGCGTGGGGAAATTATCAATAACTATGATTGGTTAGGACGAATGAATCTGCTCGAATTTTTACGCGATTATGGCAAACTTTTTACTGTAAATTACATGCTCGCTAAAGACACAGTTGCCCGGCGCTTAGATGAAGGTATTTCTTATACTGAGTTTTCCTACATGCTCCTACAATCCTATGATTTTTTACACTTGCATGAACATCATGGGGTCACAATGCAAATTGGCGGTGGCGATCAATGGGGGAACCTCACAGCGGGACTTGAAATGATCCGTAAAGTAAAAGGGGATAATGAGTGCGAAGCGATGACCGCTAATCTTTTAACGGATAGTGAAGGCAAAAAATTTGGCAAAAGCGTCGATGGGGCCTTATTTATAGATAAAAAGCGGCTTAGCCCCTTTAAGCTATATCAATATTTTCTTAATGTGGGCGATTTAGATGCGATTAAATATTTGAAAGTTTTCACATTCTTTAGTGAAGAAAAAATAAGTAGTATTGAAAAAGAACATGCGATTAATCCAGGTCTAAGACTTGCACAAAAAACTTTAGCGGCTGAAATAATTCGTATTGTCCATCATGAAGATGATTTACAGCGAGCTCTTGCTATGAGTGAAGCACTCTTTAGTGGTGAAGTGAGCCAACTAAATGAAGATGAAATTGCTGAACTATTTAGTAATATGATGGTCGATGTTGCAGATGGTTTGCGCCTCGAAGAAGTTCTCATACATGTTAAAGCCGCAAAAAGTAAACGCGAGGCTCGTGAATTCATCGCTGGCAACTCGATTAGTGTCAATGGGCTTAAAGTGATAGATGCTGAAACTGTGATTAAAAAGGAAAATGCCCTCTATAATCAATATTTTATCTTGAGACGAGGGAAGAAAAACTACTTT
>DATESM010000056.1:0-2207 GCA_035270805.1 Bacilli bacterium | reverse complement strand
AAGTGCATTGACTACTTCAGGTATCACATCGCCAGCTTTACGAATAGTAACATAGTCGCCAATCATTAACCCACGCTCAACAATAAAGTCTTGATTATGAAGCGTGGCTCTTTGTACGAGCGATCCGGCGACACGAACTGGCGAAAGCACAGCATTAGGTGTGATTTTACCTGTCCGTCCAACTGTAAAAATAATATTTTCAAGTTTTGTCATAGCTAGTTCAGGTGGAAATTTATAAGCAATCGCCCATTTAGGCGTTTTGGCCGTTTGACCAATTCGGTTATAAGTTCTCATATCATCTACCTTAATGACAATACCATCAATATCATAGTCTAGTGTTGGCCGTTTTTGATGAAACTCTTCAACATAGGCGAGCACTTCCTTGATCCCCTTACACTGACGGACAAAAGGATTGACGCGGAAACCATTGTCCTTGAGGGTCATTAAAGCTTGGTAGTGGCTTTTAATCCCATAGTCTCCTGCATTGACAAAATAGTACCAAAAAGCATCGAGTTTACGACTAGCTGCGATTTTGCTATCTAAATTTCTGATTGACCCGGCCGCTGCGTTTCTCGCGTTAGCAAAAAGGGGTTCGCCGCTTGCCTCTTTGATCTTATTGAGTTCAATCAGGGATTTTTTGGGCATATAGACTTCGCCCCGGACTTCAAAATTATCAAGTGTTTTTACGCTTGTTGGAATCGATTTAATTGTTAGGACATTGTGTGTTACATCTTCGCCGACGACCCCATCACCTCTCGTCGCCGCATAATTAAGGCGCCCATCAACATAATCAAGTGACATGGCTAACCCATCTATTTTTAGTTCGGCAACATAGTTAACCTTATCGATTTTCAAGGCTTCGCGAATTTTATGGTCAAAGTCCTCAAGATCATCTTCGTTGAAGGCATTGGCAAGCGAAAGCATTTGTCGTTTATGATTGATTTGTGTAAATGAGTCTAAGACTTTGCCGCCGACACGTTTAGAGGGAGAGAAAGCGTCTTCTTCGTCGGGATTTGCTTTTTCAAGCAAAATCAACTCATTCATCAGCCGGTCATACTCAGCATCGCTGACCGTTGGATTATCGAGTACATAATATTCATAATTATAGTTTTCTAATATTGTGCGCAGTGCATGAATACGTGTCTTATCACTCATGACAAGTCCTCCATATTAATTTTGCTCAAACCCTTGAAAGAGCTTGAAATTCTCTTGATACCGACGCTAGGAAAACGAATGTCGATGCTGCCACTTAAAGCTTGAACACCAATAACCTGTCCATCTCCAAAATAACTATGACGAACAAAATCATTGACCTTCCAGTCCTTTACAGCGGTAGGCGTAGATTCATAAATGACGTCAGGAACGTAGCCACTTGAATCTTGGCGATGTTTGGGGACAAAATTATCATCACTATAACTGTTCTGATAAATTTTCTTCTTTACTTTAAAGCCAGCCTCTTCAAGGAAGACGGAGGGGCGACTCTCACTACGAAGAATTGGACTGTAACCCAAATTATAGGTAAGAAATAGCCTGCTTTTTGCCCTTGTGAGGGCTACATAGCACAAACGCCTTTCCTCTTCTTGGGCTTTCTTTCCCCCTTCATCAACGGCCCGTTGATTAGGAAAAACGCCTTGATTTAATCCAGCCACAAACACATATTCATATTCAAGTCCCTTTGCCATATGAACAGTCATTAATGTCACTTTTTCTTGATTAGTCACTTCGTCTTGCGCGCTCATTAAGGCCGTGTTTTCTAAGTAGTCTCCAAAATTTGATTGGGGATTTTTTGAAACAAAATCATCAATATCATCAAACAAGGTTTGGACGTTGTCGAGTAGTTCTTCACGTTTTTCTTCATCTTTTTCTTGCTTGAAAAAGTCTATTAATCCGGTAGAAATAATATATTCTTGTAACACGCCACCTAAGTCTCTTTGCTCGCCTTCCAATTCCTTACGAGCATGCTCGATTTGAGCAATCAATAGGTCGAGCAAGTCTTTTGATTTCTTCGATAGCGGTGGGTTATCACCAAATTTGACGGCTTCAATTAGAGAATAGTCATTAGCGTGTGCATACTTCTTTAGTGATTCGAGTGAGGTTGACATTCCACGCCTCGGTGTATTCGCAATTCGTGCAAAAGAAATATCATCTTTGTCGTTCATTAGCACGCGGAAATAAGCGAGGACATCCTTAACTTCCTTACGTTGAAA
>DATESM010000055.1:0-3888 GCA_035270805.1 Bacilli bacterium | reverse complement strand
AGGCCCCCTCGAGCAATCTTTCTTTTGCAAACTGAGCAAAATCAGCTTCATGATGGCGAAAACTCTCAACAAAGGCATAAGATAGTCGGGCTTTATCATAATTAGATGAGACATTTGCATCATTACTAATGACGTGATCTAGATTAATCGACATGTATAAGATCGAATAAGGAATCCGGGTATTGCCCCGTTTTAAATAACTGCTCTCCATTAAACGGCCTAGATTGAGCGTTTTTTGCGTGTTCCGTCTGAGGATTTGAGTGTAATCTTTAACATACATACGATCTTTAGCATAATAAACTCTACTTATATTCTCCCGCTCCTCAATACCAGTGGGGTCAATATAGACAGCATCTAAATCAACGAGCTGGACAACTTCTTTAATATCATCGGCACGGTATTTATATTCACTCATCGCATAGGAGAGTTGTTTATTGACATGAAGCAAGATTTGATTACGTGTCACACTCGATTGGGTCAATAAGTCGCCATGAATTATCTTAAAGCGAAACACATAGTCGCCAAACATTTTTGGGAGTAACCCACTTAAAACGGTCTTGTCACTCATTCCCTCAACAATGACAAGAATCACCTTCTTACTTTTCATCATCCCGACCAGCAAGCCGGAAGGCTCTTGAAATTTCAAATGGATCAGTCGATGTATAGACATTTTCCTTTTGTCCACCAAGCTCAATACTTCGCAAGTAAAAATCACGAAGATTGATTTTCTTGCTTGTTTTTGTCATGACTAGATACCGTGCTAAAGGATTTGCGGTCGTAAATACGACTTGATAAGGATTAAGGATTTCAAGCGGCCTCAGATTATGTGACGTAAAAAGGAGTTGTCCTTTGGCTTCTTCTTTTAAGACGAGGAAAATTTCACCAAGTAGATATTCAAATATGCCTGCATCAATCTCATCAATGGCAACGATGACATTATCCGAATTGTACATTGAAATAAGGGCACCGATGACAAGGACCAGTTTTTTAACGCCAATGGACTCATATTTAAGGGGTAAGATAACCTGATTTCTTTTGGTCACAAGCTCAACCTGATATCCCCGTTTGGTCTTTTTGCCCTCAAGATATTGCAGGGCGATGCCCGGGATAATATTGTTAAGTAGTAAGGATATTTTCCCAACAATGGTTTTAAAAATAGCAAGTTCATCTTCATTTAAATAGTTGATGCCATAGCGAACTTTCATGACACTTTTTTGATAGCCGTTCATGGCGACGTGATAGATAAGCGGAAAAACATCTTTGGTTCTAAAGTCGCGATTAGAAAACTGATTAATGATGAGTATATTGTCTTTCCCATACGCTTTTAGAGCTTCATAGAGAACTTTTTCTCTGCCTTCTAACACTCTCCCTACCTCAGGGCTAAATAAGGTTGAGCGCGTAGATTTAGGCGGATTGAGCGAGACAAGGAACTGGTCCAAGTGCTCGACGTGGATGAGATGATGATTGAGTGTCGCTTTTAGAAGGGGTTTAAACCTTTTTTCTCCTTCAAGGTGGTAGCTAAGTGTCTCATCAGTAACAAAGACGTGCCGGGTCGAACTCGTACCGAGCTTAAAGTGATAGTGAACAAAATAGTGTTCATCCCCTAGACTGAGCCGACTCGTGACGTTGACGATTGCTTCTTTTTCCTCGAGGTTAATAAGATAAGCACTATACGCATCCAGTGCCTCACCCGATAAAAGAGTCCGGTAGAGGAGGAGACTATCAAGTAGTGCCGTCTTACCAGAACCATTTTGTCCAAACACACCAAGTATACTTGCCCCACTCGTCGAGACGAGATTGCCGTCTTGAAAAGTGACTTTGCCATAGCCAACGTTTTTAATATGATTGATTTCTATTGTTTGGATTCTGATTTTTACATGCATAATCGTCCTCTTTATCCTTATTGTAACTGATAAGAGAGGTGTCCGCTAATGGTTGGAGATGAAATTATTAAAAAGTAGTCAATAAGGGGCTGTCACTTAAAAGCAATAATATGTACTAATTGTTTTTTGCCAGTAAAATACGTACTTCAAGCCAACGCACTTGCCCGACATTCATGACTTGTGCAAGCGTATATTCAATCTCACTCGTTCTAGCCGTTGGTGTAATCGTGACAAAATCACCCTCATGACTAGCAGTTGCTAGATCAAGTGTGCCATTGTCAACAGTTTCAGCGGCATAACCACTTGCAACCAGAAGCGTGATTTTACTAATGTAATAGTGGGAAGCGACTTTAAAGACGGCCGCTTGTCCGGGATAGATTCTTAAAGGGTTAGATAGTTGTTCGCCGTTGGTATTACCCACACTATAGCCAGATGTCCGTTTATAGACACTAAATGTGGCGGGTCTAACTTCCCATTTCGCGCTGGTTGGGCTACGTGACGTAAGAGCGTCCCTTGTTCTTAAATCAAAAGTAGCTAGGTTATCAACCGCTACAGGACCATCATATTGATCACCATTTCCATCAAAGAAATCAAATATGGCTTCATGAACATTATTTGAGTAGCGATATTCAAGATAAAAACGCACATCATCATACATACTTTGACCATAATATATATTGTCTATTTCCTCTTCGATGGAGAAATCATATTCTGATGTCAAGATAGCAAGATAACTATCAAACGATTCCCTACTATAGATGCGCGTTAAAACACGATACCACTCTAAAAAGTTATCATCCTCATAAATGCCGTGGTGGAAAGTAGTCTCCGATGTGAGTACTGGCATGACAATGTTCTTAGCATATGTCAAATAGTCATTTAGGGTCGTACTTGGCCAGTTAGTACTCCGTTCAAGTCCGGGGACATCAGGGTCATAAAGTGGAACGACTTCACTACTTGGAGGGACTTCGCTTGTTGGTGATTCTAGGGAAGAAGGATTACTTTCTTCTTCACTCGGCAAGGTGTCACTTATTGTGTCTTCAGTGATAAGAGCCGAATTATTCGCACTGTCACCACTACTGCTAGTCTCACTACTGAGACTCTGACAGCCCGAAAGGACCATCGTCCCAATAAAAAATAAGTATTTTAATTTGTGATACATATAAAAATTCTCCATCTATCATGATTTTGTCACACTATCCTCATGCTTATAATGACAAGATAAGTATAAGACAATTAATAAATATTATAACATCTGACCACAAATCCTCAAAGACAGAAAATCGAGTTATTTATATATCTTGTAGCTTTACAATTGATGTGATACTTTTCTTAGTAACAATACAGGGGTAACTATTGTTATCCCTGTAAGTTCGGAAAACATTAAAAAAAGGGATTCGATTATGTGGGATTATTCAAAACACGAATGGTATAGTTGCTTTTAAAACCTCTTTAATTGTTAAAATGATATTTATGAATCATTAGGATTTTAAGAAATTAGAGCGTCCAGATATAAATAATTTAACATTAAGAAAAGGATTTTTTATTTTTTAGAATAATATGTCTTAGTAAAACAGTATATGTTTTATTCTATGCTACTATTTATTACTTTCAAATCACTATTTTAACCATTAGGGTTGAGACAGTAATCATTAGCCTCTTTAACGCTTAATGATGATGGTTTTTACTCACTTAAACTATTTCTTTTCTTCTCCGATAAAGGTAACCCCCAACCGTCAATAAACTTATCATTCCAACAAACGTCAAAGCGACAATCGTTCGACTTGATGGACCTTCACTAAATTGATACGAGAGTTGATTATCATTGATGGTTTGATAAAAGTCACCATTTAATACGAGTTCATGCCCTTCATGTCGCGCCCAAGCTTCTAATCTTTCGCGCGCAGTTGCAATCACATAATCTTCAGAGCTTAAAAAGATATTCTTTTCACTAGTGGACATTGTGTTTAATTTATCAATCGCCAAATCTAGCTTTGTTAGACAT
>DATESM010000054.1:0-2019 GCA_035270805.1 Bacilli bacterium | reverse complement strand
GACAACATCTTCGGAAACAAGAGAAAGCATGATATAGAGAACTTTTAAATCGAATGCTTTTGCGGATTCTACATCTTTGTCACTATCGACTAGTAAGGTTAAATTATACTTAATTTCTTGAATGTCAAACTTAGATAAATACGTCCATTTGCTTTCAAGCGAATATTTATCAACTAATGGCAAGTTATCGCGGACAAGTATTCTATCCCGATTAAAATTTTTAATAGTTTGATATAACTCACTTCTAATGCTTTCATAGTATGCCTTATGGAAATCTTTTGTTTGATGCTCCTGTTTTTGGAGTTCAAACAGTAAATCTAACTTCATTTGAAAAACCTTTTGCGTCAACGAATAACCTTGGTTAACGGCTCTTCCTTCAGGGTTCATCTCAAAGAAGCTGAAGTTATCACAGAAGTCAAAAATGTAAAACTGTTGTTTGTGCTTTTGGTACCCAAAGATATCATCGGATTTACGTGTGCCTCTGCCAATCATTTGAACAAACTTGATTTTGGAGTATATACGTTTGAAAAATACTAAGTTTAAAATATCGGGTACGTCAATGCCAGTATCAAGCATATCAACCGACACAGCAATCTGCGGTAGATTACCTCTAACACTAAAGTTATCGATAATACTTTGCGCATAAGTCACATAGTTATCCACTAACTTACAATACTCAGGACCAAGTTCGGGATATAGTTTTTCAAACCTCTTTACAATGAGTTCAGCATGAATATGATTAAAAGCGAAAATGATTGTCTTACCAATTAAATCGCCACCATTGACTTTTAGACCTTCATTCATCAAGGTCTGAATGACCAAATCAACGGTGTTATCATTATATATTTTCTTGAAAAAATCAGCCCCACTTAGTTCAGTCGGTAAGTCCCCTTCAGGCGTAATAAATGTTTTTTCAAACTCTTCTTTTTCTTCGTCGGATAAGGCGCTATATTTAACGCCCTGTTTTAGAAATTTTGTTGTTCGATCCAAAACGGTATAACCAACTAGGTAGTGATCATTAACGGCTTCATCCATTTCGTAGTGAAACGTTGGAAGCCCTTCTTCTAAATCAAAGAGAGAATACGTGGAACGTTCAATTTCGTCTCTTGGTGTGGCAGTTAAACCAACAAGTAATGAATCAAAATAGGTAAAGATTGCTTTGTACTTATTGAAAATTGACCGATGGGCTTCATCAATGATGATTAAATCAAATCTACCAATACCAAAAGTGCGATCATCGCCATCAATCAAATTAATCATTGTTTGATATGTTGAAAACACCAAACGAGCATTTAAGTCAGGTTCCTTATCTTTATCAGACAAAACTGAAATCGTGTAATTGGGCAACAATTTATTGAAGTTTCTTTTTGCTTGTGTAACTAGAGCGGTTCGATCAGCTAAAAAAAGTACATTTTTAATCCAGTGGTTTCTAGTGAGCAATTCAACTAATGAGATGGCAGTTCTCGTCTTACCTGTGCCGGTTGCCATAACCAGTAGGGCTTTTCTTCGGTAGTGGTTAAACGTTTCAACAACATTGGTAATCGCCATTTTTTGATAAGCTCGATCAGTAATCGTTTCATCGACTGTTAAGTCTTTAATTAAACCTCTATGCCGTAATTTCATTAGATATTCAAGTTCTTTAATCATATAGAAGCCAAAGACTTGTCTAGCCGGATATCCGAGTTGATCAATAATCCAAATTTGATAGCCATTCGTGTAATAAATAATGGGAAGATAGCCATACTCACGTTCCAGGCATTTAGCATATAAAAGTGCTTGTTCTTTACCTTTGATCGGTGAAACGCTGGTTTTTTTAGCTTCAATTATCGCTAAAGGCTTGCCATTACTTCCATACATGACATAATCAACAAATCCTATTCCTTGATTATTAGGCATTCCATTGACTTTGATTTCTATGCCCGCTTTTTCTGGAAGCTTGACATTATCTTTATCAAGTACAGTCCAGCCGGCTTCTCGCAAATATAAGTCAATATACAATTTTCTCGTTTCGGCTTCGCT
>DATESM010000053.1:0-3230 GCA_035270805.1 Bacilli bacterium | reverse complement strand
CCGACATATTGCGTTCATTATGGATGGCAATGGACGTTGGGCCAAGGAGCGAAATCGTCCGCGGACATTCGGTCATCAAGAAGGTTTTAAACGCCTATTTGAAATCGCCGAAATTTGTAGTTATAAACAAATTGAAGCCCTGTCGATTTATGCTTTTTCCACTGAAAATTGGAACCGGCCTAAGCGTGAAGTCAGTTTTCTCTTCAATACACTTGAGAAACGCTTCGCCGTTGAGTTAAAGAAGATGATGAAACTCGACATGAAACTCATGGTTTCAGGTCAGCTCTCGCGTCTACCAGTCACCACACAAAAAGTCATTAATGAGGGGATTGAAGCGACGAAGGCTAATCGTGGCCTTGTTCTGAATGTTTGCCTCAATTATGGGGGCCGCGATGAATTAACACGCGCGACAAGAAAAATTGTCGAGGATGTTCAAAGTGGGCACATTAATTCATCACAAATTAATGAAGAGATGATTAATTCTTATCTTGATACGGCCTGTCTACCTGATGTTGATCTCCTTGTTCGCACAAGTGGTGAGATGCGTCTTTCAAATTTCATGCTCTGGCAGTTGTCGTATAGTGAATTTTTATTTCCCAAAACCTATTGGCCTGACTTTACAGGTGAAGCGTTAGAAAAGTGCTTAATTGAATTTGCCCGCCGCACACGGAGATTTGGAGGACTCGTTGATGAAAAAACTAAATGATAACACGAAGAAAACGATGTCCGCGCGTATTATTACTGGCTTGTTGCTCGCCATTGTTGCAGTGCCGATATTCTTTATTGGTGACTGGTGGTATGTCAGTCTCATTCTTGTCGCCTTAATTATTGCCACAACGGAATTTCTCTCTGCTGCTAAAGTTAGTCGCGTTTATTGGCTGATTTACTTCTTTACATACTTAGCGATTACCTCACTCACATTCTGGGTATTCATTAAGAACAACATGAAAACTAATGTCGCAGAAGGCCATCCGCTCCTCGACCTTAGCGTTTGGAGTTTGCCGCGAGGATTCAACGAACTTGATATTTCAACGCTTGGTATTGTCGTTATCATGATTTCACTGTTCACTTTATTGATATTCGACCGTAATTTCCAATTTGAAATTGCCACTTATATGTTTATGATGATTGTGCTTGTTGGTATTGGCTTCCAATCGTTCTTATTCTTACGATTTTATCCCTTACAACAAGGCCATATGAGCGAAAGCTTCCAGCCCAACTGGTTGACGAGCAGTTTCTTACTACTTTATATTTTGATTGGGACAATCGGAAACGATATTGGCGCTTACTTTATTGGCGTTTTATTTGGTAAAAACAAGATGGCACCCCGTGTCTCTCCGAATAAAACGTGGGAAGGTTTCTTAGGTGGTTATGTCATAAGTGCCGTCTTAAGCTTCACCTTTGCCCTCATTGTCTCGCTCACCGGCAACCCCTTAATTCCCTCACTTGATATTAATGGCTCACGCTGGTATCTACTCGTGATATTTTCACTCTCAATGCCTCTACTTGCCAATATCGGTGATCTGTTTTTCAGCGTATTGAAACGGAATTTTGCCATCAAAGATTATGGTAAGATGCTTAGAGGTCATGGTGGCATTCTTGATCGGCTTGATTCACTCTTAATTGTTAGTCTTGCTATCTCTACAATATTGACGCTGATTGAAAACGGTTTTGGTATTGTCTAAATTATAAAAACTAGAAACTGAGGATTATTTATGTTTATTTTACAACTCTTACTTTTTGTTGCGATGCTTGGCATCCTGATTGCGCTTCATGAGCTCGGTCATTTTTTAGCCGCAAAAGCCTTTAATGTTTATGTCTTTGAATTTGCGGTCGGGATGGGACCAAAAGTCCTACAAAGAAAGGGAAAAGAAACAAAGTATACACTGCGTCTTCTCCCAATAGGCGGCTATGTTGCGATGATGGGTGAAGCCGAAGATATGCCCGATGATGTCGTGATGACTGATGAAATCAAGGGGCGTAGTCTTAAAACCATTAATCGCGGCAAGAAGGCCGTGATTATGAGTGCAGGTATTGCCGTTAATCTTGTGCTTGGGCTCGTTATTTTTGCCATCAGCAACCTAGCAACAACGCAAACACAACTAACAACTGCGCTTAATGTTTCACCTACTTCTGAAGCCTATACTTTAGGACTAAGAGACGACCACCGTCTTGACTTTGAAGAAATCACACTCGAAGGGGGCGTCCTTCAATCATTTGGGGATGCAACTGTCTCGAGTCAAGAAGATAAAACATATTATGTCCTTTTTCAACCGACTAGCTTTGCGGATTTAACATTTGGCGAACAAAACCTGATGTTGATTGAACAAACGGTCACTAGTATTTATCAAAACGATAAATTGTACACTCTAGTTGAGGGTGATGCGGTGACGATGACACTCACCTATTTATCTGGTGATAGTGAAGATACAGTTGAAAGTCATCAGATTAACCTGACGCTACAAACAGAAGTTGTGGATGAGGATGTGATCATTCCTGATTTTGGTCTGACACTCAGTAAATACGAATTCCACTACACATTTGCCCAAGCCATGCAACAAACAGGCAAAGACTTTGTGACGAGTATCACCGCAGTTGCCCGCGGTCTTGCTTCACTCTTTACTCCTTCAGGTATTGGGAATGTATCAGGCCCAGTTGGTATATTCACGCAAGTCAGTGGGGCTCTTGTTAACTTTGGTATTGGTCAATATTTGTTCTATTGGGGTCTAATTAGTGTCAACTTAGCCCTCTTTAACTTACTGCCTTTCCCTGGCCTTGATGGCTGGCATCTCGTCGTTACCGCATTTGAAGCAGTCACACGTAAAGAAATTAATCCGAAAGTAAAAAACATTGTCTCTTCTATTGGACTCATTTTGCTCTTGGGTCTCAGTTTTGTTATCTTGTTAAAAGATATCGTGGGGCTATTTTAGATGAAGGATGTGACCGAACGATTTTTAATTTCTATTCACCTGAGCAAACATGATTTCGATGATTTAGAATTAGTTCAATATAAAAAAGACTTAAATGGCAATTGGATCTATTATTTTGAAAAGCAAAGTCCATGGCACTTTGAAAGTCTTGATCACTTTCTTGCTCAAGTCGAACTGCATGTAACATATCAACTGGAATTGGTGTTTTCCTATACTTTTGCGCCTAAACTCGAGGATGCACTTGAACTTTTTTCTTCATGGTTTATGCGTCGGCACTACATGCCTTGCCCCTTTATCATC
>DATESM010000052.1:0-5379 GCA_035270805.1 Bacilli bacterium | reverse complement strand
AGGTGATACATGAAATCAATGTCGAAAAATCACGGTTTATCGCTTATATTACGCCATTAGAAAAAGAAGCTGATTTTCAGACATTTAAGCAGAGCGTCAAGCAGCTTGAAAAGGGCGCGCGCCATTACCCATATGCCTATCAGGTTGACCAAAATGCTAAAAGTAGTGATGACGGGGAACCAAGTGGCACTGCCGGTCGCCCACTTTTGGAACTGATTAATAATCATCAATTGTGTAATATTGCTATAATTGTTGTACGATATTTTGGTGGTGTTAAACTTGGAGCGGGCCGTCTACTAAGAACCTATGTCGAGGCCGCTAATGCTGCTTTGTTACGAGCGGATAAATATCGTGTTATCCCCAGTTATGTTTATGCGATGTGTGTCAAAGGTGCTGATGCGGCTAGGATTGAATATTTATTACTGAAAAATGAATGTGAGATTGTCGCACGCCAATATGTGACAGATGAAGTCAATTTGACAGTCAATGCGCCTCAAGACCTGGATCTGACAGCACTGCTCAATAGTGAAGTCACTAGACAAGAAGAAAGCAATTTATATAGAAAAGAGGAATAAAAATGCAACATCAAGTCAAAAAAGAAACAACGAATGACAACAGCCATGTGAAAAAGCTTATTGGTGTCATCTCCGGTAAAGGCGGCGTTGGTAAATCATATACAACAGGCATGTTAGCCTTAAGCTTAAGTCGTCTAGGTTATGAGGTTGGTGTTCTTGATGCCGATATTACGGGACCATCAATCCCCCATATGTTCAATATCAAAGAAAAGGCTTATGGTGATAAGACATCAATTTATCCTTATATTGTCGATGGCTTAGGCATCAAGGTGATCTCGGCAGCGATGCTACTTGACGACAATGAAGACCCTCTGATTTGGCGCGGTCTTTTAATCGGTGACCTTATCAAACAATTCTACAATACAGTTAATTGGGGGGAACTAGACTATCTCCTCGTCGACTTTGCACCAGGGACCAGTGATGTTGCAATTACGGCAATGCAATCGCTCCCCCTTGATGGTCTTGTCATTGTTACGACACCACAAGATATGGTGGGAACGATTGTCAAAAAAGCAATTAATATGGCTAAAAAGCTTAATGTTCCTCTGCTTGGCGCGGTCAACAACATGTCCTATATGGAATGTCCAGGCTGTGGTGAAAAGATTTATATTTATGGCGAAAGTAGTCAAGCTCATATCGAAGAAAAACTCGGCATCCCGCTCCTTGGTGAAGCTAGATTAATTCCCCAAAATGTAAAATCACTTGATAAGGGACAATTTGGGGATGTTGATATTGAAGATTTTATTAAAATTGCGATCAATATCGCTAAAAGTGAGGATAAAAAAGATGAATAGCCAACATTACATTAAACGAAGAGATACACTACTAGACCGTCTACCTGACAATAGTGTTGTTGTCTTATTTTCGGGCATTGCCCATAAGGCAAGTGCGGATAGTGAGTATCCTTTTCAAGTCAATACAAACTTTCTCTACCTAACAGGTATTAAACAAGAGAACAGCGCACTTGTCGTGGCCAAAATTGATCAAGAGCGGTTTACCTATCTTTTTGTTGACCCGTTTGATGAACTAAAAGAGAAGTGGACCGGCAGAAAATTAAAACCTGATCAAGCCACAAAAATCAGTGGCATTAATAATGTCCTCTTTAGCGACCATTTAACAAGTAAACTTGATGATCTACTACGCGATGGTTCAACCTATGGCGAAGTCGATCATGTCTTCCTTGATTTAGAGAAAGAACTTTATATCGCTAAAAAAGTAACAACTGAAGAATATAAAAAGGAACTAGATCAAAAATATGGTATTGAAGTTGAAAACATTTTCAATGAAATCATTAAAATGCGTATGGTTAAGGATGAAGACGAAATTAAAGCTTTAAAGGCCAGTATTAATTTAACAAATAAAGCACTTAATATCCTCATGAAATCAATTAAAGATGGGATGTTTGAATATCAAATTGCTAATTTATTTGAATACGTGATTAAAGATCAAAAAGCAGGATTATCTTTCCCAACTATCGCTGCTAGTGGGCCTAATGCAACGATTCTTCACTATGTTGATCTCCAAAACAAAATGCAAGACGGTCAATTGCTCTTGCTCGATTTAGGAGCCAATCTTACCGATTATCGTGCTGATATTAGCCGGACTTATCCAGTCGCAGGGGTTTTCAATCCTCTGCAAAGACAAATCTATGAAATTGTGCTGGCGGCAAATAAAGCTGTGATTGATTTTATTCGTCCGGGCTTAACGATTGCAGAGCTCCAAGCTTTTACGATTGAATTGATGGCCGCCAAACTGCTCGAAGCGGATTTAATCAAATCTAAGGATGAAATTTCTAAATACTACTATCACAATGTCTCTCACCATTTAGGCTTAGATACGCACGACCAATCTTTACGTGAGTTAAAATTAGAACCAGGTCATGTCATTACTGTTGAACCCGGTCTCTACTTTGCTAACCTTGGTATTGGTATCCGCATTGAGGATGATGTGGTTGTGACCGCGGAAGGTTGTATTAATCTTTCAAACGACATTATCAAAGAAGTTAAAGATATTGAAAAATTCATGAAGAGGAAGTAGTTTTTATGGAAAAGTACATCTTAACAATTGATCAAGGAACAACATCAACTCGTGCAATTTTGTTTAATCACAAAGGGCAAATTGTTCATAGCGCCTTCAAAGATGTTAAGTGTCTTTACCCTTATCCTTCCTATGTTGAAACGGATGCCCTTGAGTTGTGGCTCAGTGTTCTTGCGGTTATTAATGAGGTTTTAATCACGTCTAATTTAACGCTTGATGATGTCGACAGCATTGGGATTACTAACCAAAGGGAAACGACGGTTGTTTGGGATAAAATAACGGGGATGCCTGTTTATAATGCCATTGTTTGGCAAAGTCGGCAGAGTGCCGTTTATTGTGACCAACTAGAAAAGGAAAAAGAATTTATCTTTAAAAGAACGGGACTTTTGATTAACCCTTATTTTAGTGCGTCAAAAATTCGTTATATTCTCGATCATATAAAAGATGGACAAGCAAGAGCCGAGCGAGGGGAACTATTATTTGGGACTGTCGACAGTTGGCTCATTTATAAATTAACTAATGGCCGCGTCCACGCAACAGATATCACTAACGCATCCCGGACACTGCTTTTTAATATTTTTTCCAAATCATGGGATGATGCGTTATTGAAATTATTCAATATCCCCAGTACAATGTTGCCCAAAGTCAATCCATCGAGCCATACATTTGGCTACACGGAATTTTTAAAAACTGCTGTGCCAATTGCCGGTGTTGCTGGCGATCAACAAGCCTCGTTATTTGGTCACCTCTGTCTTGATAAGGGTGATAGTAAAAACACATATGGTACAGGTTGTTTTATGTTGATGAATATTGGCAGTAAACCTGTTCTTGCTGAGGGTGGCCTGCTCACAACAATTGCTTGGCAAATCGGTAACAAAGTCACTTATGCTTTTGAAGGTAGTGTCTTTGTGGGCGGCGCTGCTGTTCAATGGTTACGTGACGAAATGTGTTTGATCAAAACGGCCAAACATAGTGAAAAAGAAGCAAATAAAGCAGTCAAAAATGATGGGGTTTATGTTGTTCCCGCTTTTGTGGGCCTTGGCACACCTTATTGGGATGACCGAGCCCGTGGGGCCATGTTTGGTATGACTAGAGCAACTTCGAAGGCGGAAGTTGTCCGAGCGACGCTTGAAGCGATAGCCTATCAAACTAAAGATGTCTTCACTGTGATGGAAAAAGCCTCAAAAATCGATCTCAAACGCTTACAAGTTGATGGTGGAGCAACTGCAAATGGCTATTTAATGCAGTTCCAGGCTGACATGCTTGATACGCAAATTCGAGTGTCTAAAATTATGGAGACAACGAGTTTAGGAGTCTATTTTCTCGCTGGACTAGAGACAGGCTACTTCCCTTCAATTGCTGAAATAAAAAAATTAAAGTATGAAGGCACGCTCTATCGTCCGAAAATGGATGAAGAGACAAGAAGTACACTCTACAAGGGGTGGAAAAAAGCAGTTAAAGCGACGCAAATGTTTGCGGAATAGTTGAGAAATAACAATACTTATGTATTGTTTTTTCTTTATTGAAATATTGACCCTACTCCCTTACAATTAAAGTATGTCAAAAGCGATGTTTACATACGATTTTATCTTGGCGCCGCGGGGGATTCACCGCGATATTTTAATTTTGAAAAACGAGTATATTCAATCGCACACTAAAATAATTGATAAAAATGAGCTGTTGACCGCGGCTACTTTTCGGCTAGACGATCAGGCTATTTATGAATTAATTACCACATTCTCGCTTTCCTATCAAAGCGCAAAAAACTATTTGAAAAGTATGTATTTTTTACGTGAAGACAAGGCAGGAGAAAAACTGGCGACACTACAACTTTATTATCAACACTTGGTCAAGAAGGGCCTAATCACCTTTGATGACACAAAGTTTTTCTATCAAAATAAATCAGTGCTGATCATCAATTATGCAGAAACAGACCAACAACTTAATCTCATTCTCAAAGTGTTAGGCCTCAAGGCTACATATTGGCAAGAAACTAATAATAAGGCGAAGTATAACTTCCGTACTTTTAGCGAGATTGGAAAAGAAGTCCCGTTCGTTCTCAATCAAATAACGCATTTACTCGCGGAAGGGATGCCTACGAAAGATATTTATGTTCTCACGCCAAGTCGAGAGTATGAAAACGAGATGAAATTGTGGTTACCCGCCTTTTCTCTGCCACTCAATGTCTTTTCCACTCTGCCCGCACTCGCTTTTCCCCGTGTTCAAAAGTTAATGGGTGATTTAGAAGAGAATATTAACGAGCTTGATGAATTTTTAAATCAATTATTTGCTAGCGAACATGAAGACAGCGCTGTCATAGAAATTTTAAAAGTTCTCAAGCAATACCCACGTCAAAACTTAGACAATCAAGTTTACTTGGAACTAATTAAGGATAAACTCTCGACCATTAACATTAATGACCAACACTACAAAAATGCGATTAATGTTGTCGATGACTTTCCTTTAACGCTAGAAGGAAAGTGTGTTTTCATTCTTGGTTTTTGTAAAGGACAATACCCAAGGGTAAGCGTTGATAACGATTTTCTTACGGATGATGAGAAAACACGATTAGGAATCAATACTTCAAGTGTTGAGAACCAAATGGCGCTAGATCTATGGAAAAAAAGATTAAATACGAGTAATCATTTTTATTTCTCATACGCTGAAAATGTCGGCGGTCAAAAGCAATTAGTCAGTGAATTGGTTGACATCTTTGCCATGGCTCCACTGCCAGATAACACGCCCACAATCTTTTATAGTCAAACTT
>DATESM010000051.1:0-2552 GCA_035270805.1 Bacilli bacterium | reverse complement strand
CATTTAAGGTGATATACTCATATTTACAAAAACTGATGACGAAGAAGGATTGATTTATGGAAAAAATAGTAAAAACAGTCGTGGCGGCCATTATCCAAAAAGAGGGTAAAATCTTTGCGGCGATGCGAAGCGAAGACGGCTTTATGCTAAATAAATGGGAATTCCCCGGCGGCAAACTCGAAAAAGGCGAAACTGATGAGCAAGCACTTGTCCGTGAGCTAAAGGAAGAACTGGCTATTGATATTTTTGATTTGGTATATTTTGATCACGTTGAATATGAATATGAAAAATTTGTCTTACATATGAATGCTTATTTATGTAAGACCAACGATGAAATTAACCATCTTCATGTCCATAAAAAAGCTGGCTTTTTTGATAAAAACCAGCTAGCAGATTTAGATTTTCTTCCCGCAGATGCGCCCCTTATTTCAAAGTTACTGGCGGATTGGCGTTAAGATAGTTTAAAAGTCCCTCTAAGGCGATTGCGCGATGGGAGATTTGATTTTTTTCTTCATCACTAGCTTCGGCTAGTGTTTTGTTTAACTTTGTAACAAAGAAAATAGGATCATAACCAAAACCATTTTCTCCCTTTGGTTCCTCAACAATTATCCCTTTGACTTCCCCGACAAAAACTTGGGGAAATTTTTCATAATTGACGAGGGCAATTGCGGCGACAAACTTCGCGCTTTTATCACTATGAGTTTCGAGTTGGTGAATGATTTCCTTGTTTTTTAGTTCATAGCTACTATCCGCCATGAAACGGCGTGAATAAATACCAGGAAAGCCATTGAGTGCAGTGACAGCAAGACCAGAATCATCGGCGATGATGGGGAGGTCTGTTAATTTTGCGACTGCCAAGGCCTTTTGGACTGCATTTTCTGAGAATGTCTCACCACTCTCATCAATATCACCTAAAAAGCCGATATCTTTGAGTGTGACTAGATCGAAATCACTATCTTTTAGTAAGAGCCTGTACTCATACAATTTATTGAGATTGTTCGTTGCAATAACGATTTTACGCTTCATTTTAATCCTCACTAATCAAAACAACACTAAGAAGAAGTGCATCAGTTTCTTTGGTCTTTAGTGGCAGGGCGTACATCATGTATTCACCGCTAGGCACATCCTTAAGGCGTAGACCTTCAAGGATATAAATATCATGATTCATGAGCGCTTTGTGCGTTGGATGCCCACTTTGTCCATTTTCAATCCCCAAGCCATCAATCCCGACGAGATTGACACCTATTGAAGCCAAAAGGTCTGCTCCTGAGTGATCAAGGGCGATGAAATCATTCTCAAACTGATCAGAATAACTATTGCGAGTTTTAAAAAGAATGCTATCTCCTTTATTAATCGGTAAATGAATGAGTTCAAGGGCACTGATATGATGATTTTCATTTGATAAGTCAAAGACCTTGACCTTGGTCAATAGACGGTCTAAAACAAGCGTATCACTCGTTGCGCCGTCCTTTAGCATATGACGAGGGAAGTCCATATGGGTGCCTGTGTGGAGATTGATACTGAGCCGCAGTTCATTAACTGAATCACCGCGGTCAATACTAGAATCGCTCGTGAAATAAGGTTGTTTTTCGGCCTTGTTTTTGTAAACTTGCATGCCTGGGAAAATAGGCATAGTGACATCATAGATTTTCATGATTGAGCAACCTGATCCTTTCCATCACTTGTTCGTGATCCTTGTATGTGATCATCATTTTGACATGTTCTTTAATGTCGTCAATGACTTTCCAAGCTAATTCGATTTCATCCCAGCGAGTAAATAGGGTTTTACTATTCTTGAACATATCGATGAAGAGCTTCTCATAAGCCTCTTTAACATTGTTCGGAAATTGACATGAGTAGCAATATTCAAGACCAACTTGACTCAATTTATGTTCAAACCCCGGCTCTTTTCCGTTAATGACGAGTTTAACACTAGATTCAGGAGAGATATCGATAATGAGTTTATCCGCAGCCCCTTTAATTTTTTGCTGTTCTTGTAACTTTGTTTTCTTAAAAACAATTTCGATTGATGCTCGTTTTTCATCAAGCATCTTACCCGTGTATAGATAGAAAGGAACACCACTAAATAAAGGTGTATCAACATATAATTTGATAAAGGCAAGTGTCTCTGTTGTCGACCCTGGCTTGACGTGTTTTTCACGACTATAACCTTCATATTGACCGAGAAGTGATGCTTCATAGTCGACGCGAATATTTTGTAAAACTTTGACCTTTTGCGCCTTAATATCTTCACTCTTCAATGATAGAGGCGTTTCAACTCCAATCAGCGAGACAATTTGTAATAAATGATTTTGAATCACATCGCGAAGGGCACCATTTTCATCATAATATGCACCGCGATCGAGAATACTCTCGTCTTCCTTCGCGTAGATTTTGACCATTTCAATATCTTCATTATTCCAACTACTTTCAACGATGCGATTAGCAAAGCGAACAGTTAAAAGATTTTGAATCATTTCTTTTCCTAAGTAGTGGTCGATACGAAAAATTTGTTTTTCACTAAAAGATGTTTGCAAGGTTTGATTCTGTCT
>DATESM010000050.1:0-4637 GCA_035270805.1 Bacilli bacterium | reverse complement strand
GCAGGCACAACGGAAGCGCAAGTTATCACCAAACAATATGATGGTAATCTTTTAAAATTCATCACTTCGAAACTAAAAGATAAAGACTCCTTTAAAATTGGGGCAAGTGGCCTTAAACACAAACGTGTCCGCCTTTTCTTTACGATTATCTTATCTTTCATTTCGATTACCTTCTTCGCCCTCACAGATACAATGAGTGCGTTTAAATCTAACGATGCTCACGCCAGAACCTTAAGCGACAATGGAGTTTCAAATGTGCAAATAAGTCAAAGATTTAAAGCTGATGATAGCGAAAGTAACATGTTTTTTTATGCTCCAACAATTAATTTTTCCGATCAAAACATTATTGATATGAGAGAAGATTTCCCTCATGCAAGTATCGCCCCCATGGTTGATGAAGGTCTCAATTTACTTTTTGATTTTGCCACGACTTCTTCATCTGAAGCCAATAGTGAATTTGCCAACATTGTTAACTCATATTCGACATATAGAAAAACCGTTTTTATTAGTGAAGACTATCTTGAGGAAAATAACATGAACCTACTCGTGGGTCGCCTCCCTCAAGCGGAAAACGAATATTTAATAAGTTCATTTCTCCTTGATACTTTCGTAAAGCTGAGTTTTTCTTACTACTCACTTGATGGCTCCGATAACCTCGTCAATAATTTCATTTTGCCGAATCAGTTTTCCAAGAACAAAGTGAGTGACGCCAATCTGATTTTTGATAAATCTTTTAATTTCCGCGATTTGAGTGCTAAAATAACCGGCGTCATCGATACCAATTATGAAACCGAACGTTTCACAAACGAAAGTCTCCGCAACCTTAGCCAAGACTATCTCGCTTCTAGTAATTTAATTAACTATATGAATTCAAACAATCTATTGACCTTTTACCGTTCAGATTTAGCTTTAGCTAATCTATATTATAGTAGTGATGGTGTCGCTCCTCAATTTTATGATGGTAATGCAAGTGTTAAAGTGCTGCTTTATGAAGAATATGAATATAGGATGCCAATCAAGTATATTATTGAACAAGACTATCTAATTGATGACATGCTCGTCAAATTCAGTGATGCTCCTTTAAGCGCTAATCAAATTATCATTTCAAACACAATGATCTCGCAAATTCCGGACCTTGCGGAGCTATTTAACACAAATGGCTATGATCAAATAACCGGACGCGCTAAATTGCTCTTTAACCACACTAGTGGAGAATATGAGTTTAATACTGTTAACGAACTCAAAAACTGGGCCCTGACGCCTTCTAACCTTAACAAGCTTAAAACTTTCTTTGTCGATGACTTTGGTGAACTTGAAATCAACAATGCTAATTTGGGTCAACTCAATAGCGAAATGTATGAAATTGCTGGTATCTACTTCCCCACCCAAACGTTTGAAGTTGCAGGAAGTGAGACTATCTACTACTTTGAATCATGGAGTGAATTTACTACTTTCACCGTCAGTGATGCTAAACAGGCTGATTTTCCACTTTCCCTCATCAGTAGTCTTTCATTTACAAACAATGATGAAAACTTATATAACACGTATTCAAAACTCAACAACTATTCTAAAAATGGTCTTGAAATAATTATCACCAGCCAATATAGTAGCGTCTTCGATATGTTTGGGATGTTAGTTGAATCATTGACAGTCATCTTTGTCGTCTTAGGCTCTATTCTTGCGGGCTTTAGTGCCCTCTTGATGATGAACTTCATTGCAACCTCAATTTCTTATAAGAAGCGTGATATTGGAATTCTCCGCGGACTTGGTGCGCGTAAACTTGATGTTGTGAAGATATTCACATATGAAAGTCTGATCATCGCGGCCATCAATATTATTCTAGCTACCGCCGTGAGCATTCCCGCCGTGATTTTAATCAACCAAACTGTCGCCACTCAAATCGGCGCGGATCTCACGCTCATTGCCTTTACAATAAGACAATTCGCCCTGATTATCGCGATTGCCGTTGCCTCCGCACTTCTTGCAAGTATCATCCCAGTCTTGGGAATCGCTCGTAAGAAACCAATTGACGCGATTAACAACCGTTAATCAAACATTTATGTCGTTTAAGGGTCTTAGTAATTAAGGCCCTTTTTGATACTCCCATCGTTTATGGTTCCATAAAAAAAAGCCCAGTCTCCTAGGCGTAAATTTTAATCGTGGCGGAAGCACAGAGATTCGAACTCTGGCGGGGCTTGCACCCCCTATCGGTTTTCAAGACCGACCCCTTCAACCGCTTGGGTATGCTTCCAAAGATGGTGGACCCTATAGGACTCGAACCTATAACCGACCGGTTATGAGCCGGGAGCTCTAACCATTGAGCTAAGGGTCCATTTTAAATTTTAAATGGTAGCTGCGGAGGGATTTGAACCCCCGACCTACCGGGTATGAACCGGTCGCTCTGACCAACTGAGCTACACAGCCAAGTCTATTGATAAAATGGTGGAGCCAAGGGGGTTCGAACCCCTGACCTCCTGCTTGCAAAGCAGGCGTTCTCCCAGCTGAACTATGGCCCCTAAATAAAATGGTCGGGATGACAGGATTCGAACCTGCGACCTTCTGGTCCCAAACCAGACGCACTACCAAGCTGTGCTACATCCCGAGCTTAATCAATTGTATCAAACCACTAGTCATCTAGCAAGATTTAAATACGATTTTTCCTGACTTTTTTCCAAATCAGGTTTACGTGCAATCTTTGAAATTTTAGGGGTTAATTTCTTAAGAGTAAACGCTTTATTATATTACTACAAAAATAAAAAAACACCAAGAGTTAATCGCTTGATGTTCGTTTGTTTTAAACTAGGCAATTTCGCAGTTATCGTCATCGCAATGGGCACCTGCACTAACGTTTAGGGGCTTAAGTTCGCTTTTTTCTTCGGCGAGGACTTGTTCTAGTGCTTGAAGGAACAACGCTTCCTCTTGAGCGCCACTGACCGCATATTTACGGTTAATAACAAAGAAGGGGACCCCACTGACACCAACTTCACGGGCTTCCCTAATTTGTGCTTCAACGACATCTTTAAAGGCAGTCTCATCGGCAAGGACTTTTTTAGCGGCCGCACCATCAAGCCCGACTTCTTTACTTAGAGCGATTAAGGTCTCATGATTAGCAAGGTCTTGTCCGTCTTTAAAGTAGGCACTCATCAAACGTGATGTAAGTTCGGATTCCTTATTTAAGGTGGCCGCCCACTTCGCAAGCCGATGAGCATCAAAACTATTCGTGTGAATAGTCTTATCCATATGATATTCAAGACCATCACCCTTAGCCATGCTCTCAACTTGTTCAAACATTTGTTTTACTTGGGCTTCACTGATCCCTTTACGCTTTATATAATAATCGCGGGCAACAATAGCACTTTGTTTCGGGGCACTGGGATCTAATTGATAAGCCTTATAAATGAGGTTAATATCTTTACTTCCGGTTTTCTTAATTGCCTTTTCGAGGCGCGTCTTACCAATATAGCAGAATGGACAGGCAAAATCTGACCAGATTTCTATTTGCATTTTACTTCTTGTACTCCTTGTTTGTGAAATTGACATTGTTCATCACTACAAAAGCTGACTTTACTACACGCTTTAATCTTCTTACCTTTATTATGATAAGCATCATCAATAAAGTGTCTAATTGTTTCAGAGGATAGGCTTGCATCAATCACATTATCTTCACCAATCATTAAAGTGGTTTGATGAATGAGAAAATCTTTACTTTCAATAAAATCAATTTTTAAATCCAGTTTATAGTCATCACCCTCAAATATGTCTTTAATTTGGGGAGAGCAGAGGCCAAGGTTAGCGGCCATAAGTTCCATTTCGGTTTTTTCAAGATTGCGGAGACTTAAGATCTTTTTTAAAACTTCAAGCCCCATATATTCTTTTTCCGCCCATTTGAGTAAAATATAGGCCGCCTTTTGATGCGGACATTTCGTCTCGACAAAAGGTTTGAATAAGAGTTTGATCTTTTGTTTATATGGAAGTGATGCAATCACGTCCTCAAGTCGTTCTAAATCAGTAATTTTAGTGTTACTGAGGGAGTACCAGACTTCTAAATTCATGCAATTTAACCTCGTTTTTCATTAGTACGCCTATTGTAATAAGAATTAGAATATATTGCATTAGATATGCATAGACAAAGTATGAATTCGTCATATTTTATTTAGCAAACCTCCTGAGAAGTAGAAAAAAAGGCACGAAAAA
The DNA here is from genome assembly GCA_035270805.1 of Bacilli bacterium. GTDB lineage: Bacteria > Bacillota_I > Bacilli_A > RFN20 > CAG-826 > DATESG01. Next base: position 443 of record DATESM010000050.1, on the reverse strand, counting down.
GTTTCTTGTCGCGCTCTTGCAAGTAAAAGATCCAGTTGGTTCTGGATCCTTTTTATAGTTATATTGGTTATTAAATTTAGAACTTAATAAATTAATGTTCGCTTTCGACTTGTCCTTGCTTTTCAAACGAATCAATTTCTTTATCCACGATTGGTAAAACAAAGAGAATCGTAATCGCAAGTAAGTAAAATAGCCCACTTAGAATTCCAAAGATGACAGTCACGCCATAATCTTTAAAACCATAGACGAATAATTGTAACAATGCAAAGACTGAATATAATCCGACCACGGCGACTACAATATATGGTCCAAAAAAGAGAAAACGTTTACTTAAATCATGATTCAAGAATAATAAGACAATGCTTGTTAGTAGGAACGCAATCAAAATGAGGAAAACCAGAAAGTATAAACTTGAGAGGTCGATAAAAAAGGCACTATAGGGT
>DATESM010000049.1:0-4390 GCA_035270805.1 Bacilli bacterium | reverse complement strand
AAAACAAACAAACAAGAAATTTGAGATATTTGCCAAATCAACATCTCGGCAAAAAAAGGATAATATGATAATATATTCATAGAAAACGAGGACATCCTCATGGAATTACTAACTCATTTAGAAAAAGTTAAGAAGAAACAGTTTCTTGAACAAGCCAATTACGTCTATATTGGCACTCTTGTTTCTTCCACCGTCATCTTGCCACTTCTTTATTTTGCCGGTAGTCCCTTTTCTTTTTTCGCGACCATTTTTAGTGCCTTACTTAGTCTTCTCTGCTTTTTTCTTAATCGTGGACGCCTTTACTCACTAGCCTCTGCACTGTTCATCGGCAATATCACCTTTCAAACAGTCGCTAACACATTAATATTTGGCACTAAATCAGGCTTTGTCTTTTACTTTTTTAATATGGCTGTCTTAATCATATTCACCAATTGGAAGGGTCTCTATAAGCTTTTAGCCATTGTTGCTCAAACATCTATTTTTATCGCACTATCTATATATAGCATTTATATTCCACCCATCTCTCCGATGAGTGAATCATTGACAATCACCTTCTTTATTATCAACATTATTCTAAATATTGTCGGTGTCGCTAATTCGGCAAACTTTTATCTGATTATTGCCACCCACGCCCAACGAGACTTACGACTCTACGCTATTACAGATTATCTCACACAGTTGCCTAATAGGACGGCCTTTCACCACTTCATCCAAGGACTAAGCAAGCGAAAAGACCGCATCGACAAAAAAATGGGTATCATGATGATGGATATTGACCATTTTAAAAGTATCAATGATCGCTATGGCCATCCTATTGGTGATCGCGTCTTAATTCGTTTCGCCGAAATTCTCCGCTCAACTGTTGGACCTTATGATTTTCTTGGTCGTCACGGTGGTGAAGAGTTTGTCATTATCCATTTCACCCAGGATGAGCAAGAAATGCTTGCTTTTGCCGAAAAAATTAGAAACACGATTGAACAATCACTTATACGCGTCGACGAACATGAAATCAAATTCACAGTTTCGATTGGATTACTCTACAAAACAACACTCGAAGGTGACTATGGTAAGTGTATTTCTCATGCTGATACACTCCTCTATCAAGCCAAAGAACAGGGTCGAAACCGCATTGTAAGCACTACATTATAGTAAAGCCTATTTATTCAATAAAGACTCTCGCTAAAGCGAGGGTTTTTCTTGTTACATAAATTTATCAAAATCCTTTATCGAAATACACACCACTTTTTAAAACTTGTTATAAAATAAAATTAAATCAGTATTTCGTAGGGGAAAGGAACATACTATGAAAAAAGTCTTCATCATCGCCGCTGGCATTCTCACGACCATTTTTATCGTGATTGGTGCCCTTTGGATTAGTGCCTTTAATGGCGCTGTTAGAAACGAAGCAGCCGTTAATGAAAAACGTGGAAACGTTCACGCCTCATTGTCTGCACGTTATGAAAAAGTCGTTGTTTTTGTCGACGCGATTGAGTCCGCGAATGCGACCATACTATCATATTTAGACACAATTATGGATGCACGCGAAGCCTTTGCCGATGCGCTTGACAGTCGTGATGAAGGAGCCGCTGATGAAGCTGCGACCACACTAGATGGTACCTTTGTCACGCTTGTTGCCTATATGGAAGACAATCCCGATTCATACAATACAGTTAACTTATACGCTGGTTATATGGGAGAGTTCTCCGCTAGCACCAATGCTGTTAGATTTGATATAGGTGAATACAATGAGGCAGTTAAGGTCTATAACACGCACATTCAAATCTTCCCAAACAACCTCTTTGTCGGAGGGCGTGAAGTCCTAAGCGAATATAGTTTAAGTAACTACAACGCAACATTACCAACATTCAATTAATGTTATGATGACGGAACGTAATCATCATTTTTCATTCGTTTTCAAGAGTTTCATCGTCTTTTTACTTGTGTTTTTAAGTGCATGTCAAACGGGTTCAAACCCTGCTATCAGGCAAACAGAAGAGTTTTATATTAATGACCGGCCAGGAATCCTCCTCAATGCAACAAAATGGACGATCTTTACTTATGGAGAAGAATTGTACGAGGATTCAAAACAAGCCGATTACAATGCAAAAGATATTAGTGGTGCCCAAGTCGTAGTCACAACCTATTTAGGCGACTCTTCCAGCATTGATACGACTGAAATATTTAATGCTTGGGGAATCGGTGAAAATGATATGGGCATTCTCATCACACTATTCTTTTCTCAGGGCGAGGATGAATACATTTATAACAATATGATTTTTGAGATTGGCGAAAGAATGGCTGGACATTTATCAGCATTTACTGCTGATGGTCTGATCTCAACCTATTTTAACGACACTTCAATTCCTAGTTATGACTATGATCAACGACTTATATCACTTTACTTTGGTGTTATGGAATACCTCTATCTGAATGTCTATGATTATCAAAGCTATGACTATCAAAGTTTTATTGATGAATATGCGCTCAATAAATACGATTATTTAGGCCCACTGCCTAGTGACTTTGAAAAGGATCCTTTGCCAGTTTGGGCTTGGATTCTCATTATTTTCGCCGTTGTTGTCCTCGGCGTTTTCCCTTCTCGCTATCTTATCCCGCTTATTTTTGGGGGCTTTGGTGGTGGCCGTGGCGGGGGAGGACGCTCGGGAGGTTATTGGTTTAGACGTTAAGTTGTCGGAGCACTACTACGCTTTTTAAAGTTACGAGCTTCTTCTATTTTTTCATAGAAATATCGCATAATTGATAAGTAGAGCTCATTCCCTAATATTTGATCTTCCCAACCAGCATCAATGCTGGGATTGTCATTAATTTCAATCAGATAGATTTTCCCGTCTGCCTCTTTTAAATCGACACCATAAAACCCATCTCCAATCACACTCGCGGCCTCAAGTGCGGCTTTAACAACCGCGCGAGGTGCATCTTCAACAAGTAGAGTTTCAACACCACCAACAACAAACTTATTTTGATCAGGTGTCCAATTATAAATTTGCCAGTGATCTTTAGCCATCATATATTTACAAACATAAATGGCTTTGTTGTTTAATATACCCACGCGCCAGTCAAAACTTGATTGGATGTATTTTTGTGCGAGAATTATCGCACTCTTTGTTAATAACTCTTTGAGTTTATCCGTCAACTCTTCGTTTGTTTTAACCTTAAATACGCCTCGTGAAGCGGCGCTATCTGGCTGTTTTAAAACAATGGGAAAGCCTATTTCCTTGATGATATCATCGGGATTGGTTTTGGCAGTGACAAAAATCGTCTTTGGGGTTTTGATGCCATGTAGATTCATGCTTTCATGCAAAAATAATTTGTTTGCACACTTGAGAATCGACCAAGGATCATCAATAACAACAAGCCCCTCACTATAGGCAAGACGCGAAAATTGATAAGTGTAGTCATTGACATTCGTTGTCGTGCGAATGAAGAGGGCGTCAAATTGATTGATGCGGTGATAATCTTCTTTCGTGATAAATTCAGTGTAAAAACCGACTCGTTCAGCGGCGATTTTGAATTTGGTCAATGAGGCTTTGCATGAGGGCGCACTTTTATCAATGGGATCCACTAAAATCGCTAAGTCGTATTTATAATTTTTGAAGCTGCCTGTCAAAAAGCGTTTTTGATTGAAATAAGTATTCGCATTAGCGATAAAGTCATCATCAACGACTACTTCATCCGTTCTAAGGGGACGAATCTTCACTAGGCGCCAGGTTTTCCCCTTGATAAATGTGACTTCTAGCAAGGGAGAGGCGAATAATTTATAAAGAGCATGAGCGATTCTCTGGTAGTCAGGATTAATGGATTTTCCCCATAAAATTTGTAAGACAATCTCTTTTTCTTTAAGACGTTTAAATGTTTTGCGCGCTAAATCCTCAACTTCTTCGCCTATGGAAGCAGTAATCGTCTCATCGAGGAAGTCTTCAATTGTGGCAACATTAGGTATCACCCTTAACTCACGGGCACTAGCGAGTAGTGACACATAGTAGCCTAGTGTTTGATAGGCATAACTCTGAGTCAGATTAAACACGCGAAAATCATCTTTAATAAAACGCGGGTCACTGATAAACTTTTCCGCTGTCGTGACTTCGACATTCTCGAGGCGGTGGACCCAGGAGATATGACCATCGGTCACAATTAAATTACTTGTTTTTTTCCCACCACTAGTGAAAATTAACTCCATTTTATAGCCATCTTCATTATCACCATAATAATGGGGTAGATGGTCAATGATGTTAAAGCCAAATGATTGATACCAACTCAAAAGATTGGCATTGCTTGCATCTGCTTCAAGTGTAAAACGGCCGATTTGATTTCCTTTTGCTGTTTGAATCAAAAAATCAAGTAGACGGCGCCCAAGTCCTAAGTTTTGGAA
>DATESM010000048.1:0-11640 GCA_035270805.1 Bacilli bacterium | reverse complement strand
GGAACATTCGACGTTTCAATCCTTGACATTGGCGATGGTACATTTGAAGTTGTGTCAACTGCTGGTGATAACCATCTCGGTGGTGATGATTGGGATCAAGTGGTTGCCACATGGATTAAAGATGAAATTAAGCGTCAACATGGTCTTGAACTAAATGACAAAATGGCGCTCCAACGTTTCCGTGAAGCAGCAGAAAAAGCTAAGATTGACTTAAGTGGTCAATTAGAGACAACCATTTCTCTCCCATTCATTGGTATGGGTGCTAATGGTCCAATCAGTTTTGAAACAAAGCTCACAAGAGCAAAGTTCCAAGATTTGACTAAAGATTTAGTTAGACGTTGTGAAGAGCCAGTTCGTCGTGCATTATCTGACGCCAAACTCAGCACTAATGATTTACACCAAGTTATTCTTATTGGTGGTTCAACCAGAATGCCAGCCGTTCAAGAACTCGTTAAACGTTTAACGAGCAAGAACCCAAATCTAACGGTCAATCCTGATGAAGCCGTCAGTATTGGTGCTGCAATCCAAGGTGCTATTGTCGCCGGTGATGTTAAAGACGTTGTCTTACTCGACGTTACGCCATTAACACTTGGGATCGAAACAATGGGTGAAATTATGACCCCACTAATCCAACGGAATACAACCATTCCAACGACCAAGAGCCAAATCTTCTCAACCGCTGCCGATAATCAACCTAGTGTTGACATCATGGTTTATCAAGGTGAAAGACCAATGGCGCACGACAATAAATTACTTGGACACTTCCGTCTTGATGGCATTAAACCTGCCCGCCGTGGTGAACCAAGAATTGAAGTAACATTCAACATTGATGTTAACGGTATTGTTAAAGTTAGTGCCAAAGACCTCGACACACAAAAGGCCCAAGAAATCACCATTACTGGTTCTAGTGGCTTAGGTAAAGAAGATATTGAACGGATGGTCAGAGAAGCTGAAGCTCATAAAGAAGAAGACGAAAAACGTCGTGAACAAGTTGAGTTAAAGAATAAGGCTGAACAATATATTTCTTCAATTGAAGAAGGATTAAAAGAAAAAGGCGAAGGCATTGATGCTAAGCAAAAAGAAGAAACAGAAAAACTTCTCAAAGAACTCAAAGAGGCAGTTGAGAAAAATGACTACGATAAATTAAAAGCTAAAATTAGTGAGTTAGAAAAAGCCGCGGAATTCATGGCTCAAGCGCAAGCAAACCAAGGTCCCGTACAAGAAGCAAATGCTGACGACACCAAAAATAATGGTGACGATGTTGTTGATGCCGATTTCTCAGAAACCGATAAAAAAGATTAAGACTGTTGGGGGTGGGTTTCCCACCCTTTCGGTCGCTAAGAAAGGAGACAACTCGTGGCAACAAAACGTGATTATTATGAAGTACTTGGTGTGAGTAAAACTGCGAGTAAGGATGAAATTAAGTCTGCTTATCGTAAGTTAGCAAAAAAATACCATCCTGATATTAATAAAGAAGCCGATGCTGAGGTAAAATTTAAAGAAATACAAGAAGCCTATGATGTACTTTTTGACGAACAAAAACGCGCAACATATGATCAATTTGGTCATTCTGCCTTTGATCAAAATGGTGGACAAAACCCTTTCCAAGGTGGCTTTGGTGGCGGATTCCAAGATGTCGATTTAGGAGACATTTTCTCTAGTTTTTTTGGTGGTGGCAGTCGCGGAGGTCAACGCCGTAATCCTACCGGTCCACAAAAGGGTAGTGATCAAGTCAGTCGTATTCGCATCGATTTTATGGATGCCATTAACGGCAAAAAAATCCAGCTTCAACATACTTATGATGAAAAATGTACAGCATGTGATGGGACAGGTGCTCAATCAAGTGCTGATATTCATACATGTAGTACGTGTCATGGTAGCGGTCATGTCACTATGACGCAACAAAGTCTATTTGGTCAGGTTCAAACTCAAAGAGTCTGTCCAACCTGTAATGGCACAGGCAAAGAAATCAAGAATAAGTGTAGTAAATGTAATGGCACGGGGTATAACCGAGTCAAAACGACGCTTGATGTCTCAATCCCAGCCGGTATTAACAATGGTCAACACATTCGTATACCTGGTAAAGGTGAACGTGGTATTAATGGCGGACCTAATGGTGATTTATATCTTGAAGTCCTAGTTAAAAAGCATGATGTCTTTAATCGTGAAGGTAATGACATTAGCATCACAATTCCAATTTCCTTTGTTGACGCAGCTTTAGGGCTAGAGGTAGAAGTTCCAACCGTATATGGTGATGTTAGTCTTAAAATCCCAGCGGGAATTCAACCGGGAACAAAACTACGACTAAAAGGCAAAGGGGTTAAAGATGTTCGTGGCAATATTGGTGATCAATTTGTTGAGGTTAATATCAATACGCCTTCTAGTCTAAGCCGTGAGCAAATTGAACTGCTAGAAAAATATCAAAAAATCGAAGGTAAAGGTCAGTCTTTCTTCGATAAGTTTAAATCGAAATTCAAACGCTAAAATGAGTGAAGGATATATTCCTTCACTTTTTGATTAAATACCCAAAATCTAAAATAAAGTTGCTATAATATCAATAGAGTGCGAGGTAGATATGGCAAAGTGTAAAAATTGTAGCAGTCAAATCGAAGATAATGCCACAGTATGCCCAATATGTGGTCAAATAAATCCGATTAAAACTAAAAAAGTCAAAACAACCGATATGACTATGAAGTTCAAACAAGAGCGGATTAGTGAAGATAACTACGAACAGAAAAGTCGAAAAATCGTCGTTTTACTTTTTTTTGTTATCGGTTTTACTGGCATACCGTTTTTCTATCTTAAAGATTTAAATCGGGCCTTACTATCAATATTGGGTAGTCTCACAATTCTTGGCTCCGCTCTGATGCTAGGACTACTCATTTCAGATATATTACTTTGGCTCCTTGGTGGCCTTATCGTCTTGTATTTGATTAATATTGCTATTGGTGTCTATTATTTAACCCATCACGAACTAAAAGATGGACAAGGTGAGTTTTTGGTCTAATGCAACGCTATTTTGTTCAAATTGACAAGAGGAAAGTGACATTCACAGATGATGACATTTTTCACATTTCTCGTGTAATGCGATTAAAACAGGGCGAACTAATCGAAGTAGTGGATCAAAACCACCAATTATTCATTGCGGAAATTACGACAGTAAAACCCTTCAAGGCTGATATCAAACAAATTTTAGAGGCTAATACGGAACTTCGCAGTCACATTACATTGTATTATGTGATATCAAAAGGGGAAAAAACTGACTTGGTCATTCAAAAAGCGACAGAGCTTGGTGTCAAAAGCATCGTCTTGCTTCATTCAAAGCGCAGCGTTGTGAAATTTGAAAAAGACAAATATGAGAGTAAAATCCAACGCTACGTTAAAATTGCAAAAGAAGCGGCCGAACAATCGCGCCGACTAATGATTCCAAGTATCAGTATAGAGGCTGAACTGAGTGCAATAAAAAGTGATCGCGCGAGCCTTAAAATAATCGCTGATGAAGATGACGCCGGAACAACTGAAAAATTATATAACTTATTAGATAAAACCCAAATAAGCGATCCACTCTCCTTATTGGTAGGCTCTGAAGGTGGATTTGAACGCTCAGAGGTTGCGATGGCCAATGCGTGTGGCTTTATTTCAATTGGGTTAGGCAAACGTATTTTACGAAGCGAAACAGCTGCTATTCATCTTGTTGGTGTGGTTGCTAGCTATTTGGAGCGCAAATGAAACTCTTTGATTTTTTAGCCAACAATATCGATAGAAACAGAATTCTCGAAAGCAGTGAATTCAAGTTTTACAATGCCCATAAATCGATTCTGGAGAATCTGCCTTTTTTCAATAAGTATCTTCGCGTCGATGATGCTTTTTCCATTATTCAAGCCAATATCATCATTAAAGGACTCATCAACAAATTAGCAGTTGAGAACATTATTGTCGAAGATGGTAAAAATGCAGTGGCTAGAGTCGGAAAAGTCAAAGCTAAATTACCGCACTTCCGTCATCACGGCGTTGATGTTTATATTCCTTTCCTACTAGCTAATCACAATGATTTATACTTTAAAACGCCTGAAAGACTACTATTATTTCCCTATTCTCAGTTTGTTGAGGATTTTAGTGATTCTATCATTGATTGCTTCGATGTTTACAACTTCACGCTTTTTGATTCCTCTTTTGCCAATTTAGTTTTTATTGATAAAGATGAAACAACGCGTGCCTACTATCATCCAAGTTTGCAAACTGTTTTTATTATCAATAATCAAGGCCGAGCAGATGTAACCATTCATCTGTTTGATCGAAGCGTTAAAGAAATTGAAACTGAAAATATGGTTAGAAGAATTAGTGCTGCTGTTAAACACTACTATGCAAACGATAAAATTGCATTTGTCGATTCTCTATTTCTTAATCGTCTGATTAGTGAAAAGTTATACCGGCGAATTTATAAATCATTGAAAATTAACAGATAATCCCCTAGAAACGAGGTTTAAATGCTAAAAGATAAAAAAACATATAAAATTGTCACTTTAGGTTGTAAAGTTAATGCCTATGAAGCAGATGCTATTGCCGAGAATTTTAATCATTTAGGATACATGCCAGCTAAAAATGATGACAAGGTGGACATTGCCATAGTTAATACCTGCAGTGTTACTTCGACGAGTGATCAAAAATCGCGTCAACAAATAAGGCGTTTGATTACTAAGCATCCTGAAGCCACAATTGTTGTCATGGGTTGTTATAGTCAAATCAATCAAAATCTTGCATCGGAAATACCAGATATTGATGTCGTGGTTGGGACCTCGAATCGTCATAAAATCGCTGAATTAGTAGAAAAGCACCGCGTAACCAAACAACAAATTGTCGCGGTTGAAAAGGATGCACGATTGTTCGATTATGAAGAACTTAATTATACAAGTGTCACTAATCACGCCCGAGCTTATTTGAAAATTCAAGATGGTTGTGATAATTTTTGCACGTTTTGTATTATACCCCTGACGAGGGGGAGACTGAGAAGCAGACAACCTCACGAGGTAATTAAAGAAGCACAGGATTTAGTAAAAAAGGGTTACAAAGAAATTGTTTTAACAGGAATACACACGGGTGGTTATGGCCGCGATTTACCGGATTATAGTTTTACAAGTTTGGTCAAAGACATTCTTGTCAGTTGCCCCGATTTATTCAGCCTTAGAATTTCATCGATTGAAGAAAATGAAATTACAGATGAGTTAATCGGAATCATAAAATCAGACAAACGTATGGCTCATCACCTCCATATTCCTCTTCAAGCAGGAAGTGACGAAATCTTGAAAAAAATGAATCGTCATTATGATACGCGACAATTCACTGAAAAGATTGAAGCGATTAGACGCATCGTTCCTGATATTGCAATTACAACTGATGTCATTGTCGGCTTTCCTGGCGAGACGGATGAGCTTTTTGAAGAGACTGTTCACACGATTAGACGCCTAAATTTCGCGGAGATGCATGTTTTCCCTTATAGCATCCGCACAAGAACGCCCGCGGCAAAAATGAAGGCTCAAATTGATCCACAAATAAAAAAAGCACGCGTGCACAAACTTATTGAACTGTCAGATCATCTAAAAAGCTTATACTATCAAAAGTTTAATGGTCGTATCCTTGAAGTCCTCATCGAAAATCAGGAAACGAAAACAGGCTTATACTATGGCCACACGTCAAACTACATGTTGGTGAGAATCAATGCAACAGAAGATGTCAAACACAAAGTTGTCAGTGTTGTGTTTTCATCTGATGGTGTGAGTCAAATTATTGACGCTTAAAATCATTAAAAATCTACTTTTTTAATAAAATGTCAAAAAAATATTGATTTTGCTCAGGAAGCAATTTATAATACGTAAGTATTCACGCAAGGAGGAATCAAACAATGGCAGTTCAACAAAGAAGAACTTCGAAAACACGTAAACGCTTACGTCGGACGCACTTTAAATTAACCGTCTCTGGCTTAGTCACATGTCCAAATTGTGGTGCTTTAATCAAATCGCATCACGTTTGTCCAAAATGCCACTTCTATGGTGGTAAATTAGTCATCGCTGAAGAAAATGAAGCAGCAGAAACTAAGAAGACCGTCAAAGCTAAGGCTAAGAAAGTGAAAAAAGAAGAAAAAGCTGAAGAAAAAGTCGAAGAAAAAGCTGAAGCGACCAAGGTTGTGAAAAAGGCAGTCAAAAAGACTACCAAGAAAACAACGGAAGAAGCCCCAGTCAAGAAAACGACTAAGAAAACCACTAAGGCTAAAGCCGAAGAAAATAAAGTTGAGTAAGTCTCAACTTTTTTTTACAATTAACTTATGAAAAAACGCGATGACAATCCATCAAAATTCGATCCAAATGATTATCCATCGATGAAAAAAGTGCTCTTAACATTTCTTCTTTTTCCATTGGGTTTCTTTTTTGTGGCAAAAACTGATAAGGATCATGTGCTTACACGGAAAGTGTACGCTTTGACAACTTTGGTGAGTGCCTTTATTTATTTTGCGATTGTTGTCGCGATTATAGTACAATAATAAGAGAGGATTTATTATGAAATACAACAAATTTATCGACCATACACTGCTAAAAGCAGATGCAACAAGTGCTCAAGTCAAGAAATTATGTGAAGAAGCAGTTGAACATAATTTTATGAGCGTTTGTATTAATCCAGGCTTTGTTAAAGAAGCTAATTATTATCTTGCAGAAACGGACGTGCTCGTCTGTACTGTGATTGGTTTTCCGTTGGGGGCTACCTCAACTGCCGCAAAAGTATTTGAAACTGAGGAAGCCATTCTTGATGGCGCTAACGAAATCGACATGGTTATCAATGTCTCGAAATTAAAAGATGGCGATGATGTTTATGTGTTTGATGAAATTAGACAAATCAAGGAAGCTTGTGGGCAATTAACGCTAAAAGTCATCATTGAGACATCCTTATTAACCGAGGAAGAAAAAATTAGAGCCTGCCAAATAGCGAAAAAAGCAGGAGCGGACTTTGTTAAAACAAGTACAGGATTTTCAACTGGTGGTGCCACCGTCGAAGACATTATGTTGATGAGAAAAACAGTTGGTCCCGATCTCGGCGTCAAGGCCAGTGGTGGTGTCCGTGATCTTGAAACAATGCAAGCGATGATTAAAGCTGGGGCTACGAGAATCGGAACTTCAAGCGGCGTTAAACTTGTGCAAAACCAAAAAATCGACTCTGATTACTAGATAAATTAATAATTATATAAAAAATCGTTAAATTTATTGCTTTTTTATAGGCTATTCTCTATAATTACTCTTGGTTAGCAACTAGCTTAAGAATGGAGTTGATATAATGCCAAAAACCGCAGTTCGTGATAACGAAACATTAGATGACGCTCTTCGGCGTTTCAAACGCCAAGTTAATAAAGCTGGTGTCTTAACTGAAACCAAAAAGCGTGAGTACTATTTAAAACCAGGTCTTAAACGGAAATTAAAAGCCGAACAAGCCCGTCGTAAAAATCGTAAACGTTAATTTGAACAAAATTTATGAATAAAAGAGGTAAGCAAGTGAGCTTATCTCTTTTTCTTTTCTATTTATAGCCATGGGGGTTATTAATGGAACAATATTTTCTCAAACAAGTCGATAAACGAAACTGTGGGGTGGCTGTAACAAAAATGATGTTAGCCATATTTCATCGTAATCTCAATTTTTTGCGACTTAAAACCGAAGATAATCTAGGCGATTTCTTAAAAATCAAACAATTTTGCTTAAGCTACAATTTAGAACTTCAAGGTCATCATGACGCTGACTTGTCTTTTTTAAAGTCGACAAAAGGCCCGATGATTGTTCAAACTAGATTAGAGGGGAAAACTCACTTCATCATCGTGAAGAAGAAGCGACACAAGTATTTTGTAAATGATCCAGGATTTGGCAGTTATCGAACGACTCTTAGTCAATTGAGTAAGGAGTTGACTGGCTATTATTTATCAATCAAAAATCATAAAAATAAAGGTTATCAACTTAGCAGAGATCAACTTGTCACTATTCCAGTTAAAAAAGCACCGCTTGTTGCATTTGTGATCTGCCATATCTTTTCTCTACTCCTCTTGTTTACTTCCTTTATTCTTTTTGGGCAAAATGACTTGATCCACTATTCAATCATTCTTGCAGCCTCCAGTTTTGTCTTCTATGTTTTCAGTCGCCAGTCTCTCTTTATATTAAATAGTGACTATGAATCGATAACAAATCCAATTCTCTTGAAAGTCTCAGGCAATAAATTTGTTGACACCTTCAGGCATATACACCTACTAAAAAGAGAAATACTTGTTCCCTTTACGACCGTATTTACCACAATTGTAAATATAGTCGTCATGATAACAATGCTGGCGATAAATGATTATAAAATGCTGATTATATCTATTGTCATTTGTATACTCGCAATGATTAGAAGAGCTATCAATTGGCGGACACAAAATGAATATCGCTATTTCGATCAATTGATTGAAAGAACGAGTCAAATGAATGACCGGAAGGAATCACTACACACGATCAATGATAAAACTCAGAGGTTTATTCAAAAGGAGTTTATTATGGATATCATTGAGAATGCCCTCATATTTTTTCTCGTTTATATTGTCATGTTGTTTAATCATCTTTCCTCTCTCAATTACTTGTTGTTATATTTCTTTGTGCTTTTATACTTAAAATCAAATATCAATGTCATTATTAATTGGCGCAAACATATTAGTGATTATCACAACACACTGAACAACCTAGACACGATAGCGAATAAACTCTGAGTTATGTTACAATATTAAAAGAGGAAAATTATGCGTTTAGATTTTGAAAACAGACTAAATAACGAATTCGATATGTATGAATCATCATACAATTACTTTATGCGAAAAACGATAAAATTACTGAATCGTGACCCAAATTTTATTCTTGAAGTGCTAATTGTTGATGAACAGACAATCAAAGAAATCAACCGAGATTACCGCAACAAAGATGCTGTTACTGACGTAATTAGTTTCGCACTTGATGATGAGGTGGAAGGCGAAATTGTGGCTCGAGGACAGCCAAATCGCTTGCTAGGCACAATTATTATCTGCGGCCCTGTTGCGGAGCGACAAGCACAAGAGTATAATCATAGTCTCAAACGTGAAATGAAGTTTTTGTTTGTTCATGGTCTTCTCCATTTGCTTGGCTATGATCACATGAATAAGGAAGATGAAATCGAAATGTTTGCCCTACAAGATAAAATCATTGGAAAGAGGAAATAGAAATGAATCAAAAACAACTAGTAGAATTAGCCATTAAAGCGAGGGAAAATTCGTATTCTCCCTACTCTAAGTTTAAAGTAGGAGCGGCTTTAGTAACGAAAAGCGGTGAGGTTTTCCTCGGTGCAAATATTGAAAATGCTTCATACCCTCTTTGCATGTGCGCAGAACGTAACGCGCTATATAATGCAATTAACCATGGATATAAAAAAGAAGATTTCGCAGCCATTGCCGTTGTTGGTGATACAGCAAAACCGATCACACCTTGCGGAGCTTGCCGCCAAGTAATGAGTGAATTATTAGATAATAAAGCACCTATTTATATGGCCAATCTAAAGGGTGATGTTCAAGAAACCAATATGACAGAACTACTGCCATTCGCCTTTGATGATAGTGACTTATAATGAAAAGTGGATTCGTTTCGCTCATTGGTCGGCCTAATGCCGGCAAGTCTACCATTATTAACGCTATCATGCATCAAAAGATAGCGATAGTTTCACCTAAGCCACAAACGACGACAGATGCTATTAGAGCAATCTATACCGAAGAGCGGGGACAAATTGTCTTTGTTGACACGCCAGGGATTCACAAACCACATGTTCACTATGGCGACATTTTGAACAAGACAGCTTATAAAACAATTAGGTCGAGTGATGTCAGTGTTCTCATTGTTGATGCCAGTGCGGCCTATGGGGGAGGCGATGATTACTTGGTCGAACATCTTAAGTTTGATCACCCATTAATCATCGTTCTAAACAAGATTGATTTAGCCTCGCCTGTCATGGTCGAAGAATTAAAACAAAAATATCGTAGCATTTATTTAGATGTCCCGATTATTGAAACCTCGGCAGTGAGAAACTTTAATATAGAAGAATTGATTGATCGTATATTTGAGCTACTTGAAGAGGGGCCCTATTTTTATGACCCATCGACGACGTCGACCTCAGATTTGAATTTCATCATTAGCGAAGCAATTCGTGAAAAGGCGATTAATCTTACTCATCAGGAAGTGCCACACAGCATCGCAGTTGTCGTGACAAAAATTAATGAAACAACAAGAGGCTATGAGGCTTATTGCGAATTGATAGTTGAAAAAGATAGTCAAAAAGGGATTTTGATTGGCGCGGGGGCCAAGATGATTAAACGGATCCGCTTGCAAAGTCAGTATGATCTTCAACGAATGCTTAAAAAAGAAGTGCTATTAGAAATTCTTGTTAAAGTTGAAGAAAATTGGCGTGACAATCCCAAGGCACTAGCAAAGTTAGGGCTTGAAAGAAAGGGATAATGTGGAATTATTCATTCTAAGGATGACTCCTTATCGCGAGAAAGATTTTATTATTACTGCAATTTCTCCTGAAGGCTTGGTTGTCTTTAAGGCGGTTGGGTTAGCTAAACCAAACGCCAAACTCTCGGGTATCGTTACCCTCTACGCAATTGTTGAGGCTGAGCTAGATGAAAAGAAGACTGGACTTGTTTTAACTAATGCGCTCGCCGTGAGTAAAAACTACAAAATCATGAGTGACTACCAAAAACTCAGTGTTCTAAATTTTATTGGGGAATCTACTCTTAGGTTGCTCCATGATGAAAGTGAGATAGCAAGTAGCTATCCTTATATAAAAAAAGCTGTTCTAGGACTAGAAACGGCTTTTTCGCCTTTAACACTTGCTTATATAACACTCGCAAAGATTTTACAGGCTGGTGGCTATGGTCTTGATGTCAATCGTTGTGTTTATTGTCAGTCGACAAACGACATTGTTGGCATTAACTATGTTCAAGGTGGTTTTCTTTGTCGAAAACACATTGGACATGATTTTGATGTGGTTTTAACGCCAGATAAATTAAATATCATCCGCTACGCATTCTTGGTTCCACTTGATAAAGTAGATAGAATTGCATTTGAAAACGATGTTTTAATCGATTTAATGCAAGCATTAATTATTTATTACCAAGATAACGCGAGTATGACGTTAAAAAGTGCTAAATTATTGATTCAATCTTTCACTCAACAACACTAATAGTGGGTTGACAATACATACATTAATTGATATATTCATTCAGGAAACGAGGTTTTTTATTTTATGAGCAAATTTTCTTTTGAAAAAATTGTAAATCACCTTATAGTATCAGGCTTTGTCTATCAAGGCAGTGAGATTTATGGTGGACTTTCTAACTCTTGGGATTATGGTCCATTAGGCGCAAGCGTTAAGAACAATATTAAGGATGCCTGGTGGAAGAAGTTTGTCAAAGAGTCGCCTTATAATGTTGGGATTGATGCTGCAATCTTGATGAATCCAAATGTATGGAAAGCAACAGGACACGTTTCAACATTTAATGACCCTCTAATTGACTGTAAACATTGTCGTACTCGCCACCGAGCTGATTCGATTATCGA
>DATESM010000047.1:0-3042 GCA_035270805.1 Bacilli bacterium | reverse complement strand
TTGATCATCAACAATCTCAACAAGTTCCTGCTCAAGAAAGGCGACATCACTAAGGTTAATCGCTAAGACAGGTTCTTTAACCTCATAAAGGTGAATGAGTCGATAGTATTTAGCTAAATCACGTTTATGCCGTCTTAGTTGCACCGCATGATGAATGATCCCGCGTTTAGGGGCAAAAAAGAGGGAAACGACAACAATAAGCGAAAGGAATAGCACAATCACTGGTCCGGTTGGTAGATTCGTTGTTTGACTAGAAATGAGTGATCCCCCCACTCCGGAGATCATACCAAATAAACCAGCAAGGAAAAGATTGCTCACGAGGCGATTGGACCATTGACGACTCGAGACACTCGGGGCAATCAAAAACGCACTCATGAGAATGACACCAACTGTTCTGATACTAATCGTCACCACGAGCACAGTCATTAAGGTAAGGAGTCCACTCATCAGCGTTGAAGAAAAACCAAGACTATAAAAGTAATCGCGATTAAAGACAAATAACTTGAGTTCCTTATAGAAAAGAAAGACGAGTAACAACACAAAGAGGGCCACACCCGCGATCAGATAGACATCACTTAATAGCATCGTCGCTGCTTGACCAAAAATAAAGTTTTGGAGCCCACTTGCCGTTGAATTCCCACCTGATTGGACAAGAAGCAGTAAGACTTGACCAATGCCAAAGAAACTAGCAAGAATGAGTGATAAGAGTGCATCATCCTTACTCTTACTTACACGCTTGATTGCTTCAATTAATAGCATGGCCACGACACTACTAATCGAGGCGCCAAGAAGGAGCACCCACATATCCTTAACGCCAGTAAACATAAAGGCTAAAACCACACCCGGCAAGGTGGCGTGAGAGAGTGCATCACCAACAAGCGCTTGTTTTTTTAAGACTGTAAAAACACCAAGTACACCGTTGACAAGCCCTAAAAAGAGTGTGCCGAGCACAATGATAAATAGCGTATAATTTTCTAAAATAAAATTAGGCATGATCCTCACCATTTTTTATCAGCGAATGCGCTTGATAAGTCTTTTTCACGAGTTCATCGGTGAAGACGTCCTCAACACGGCCAAAGGCAATCACTTTACGGTTTAACAAGGTGACATAGTCAAAATACGCTTTAACTGTTTGTAAGTCGTGATGAACCACAACCACTGTTTTATTCTCATCTTTTAACTCCTTAAGCAGGAGGACAATCGCTTTTTCTGTTTTAGCATCAACGCCAACGAATGGTTCATCCATTAAATAGATATCAGCTTCTTGGACGAGGGCCCGCGCTAAAAAGACACGTTGTTGTTGACCCCCAGATAATTCACTAATTTGCCGATGTTTAAATTCGAGCATGTCAACTTTTTTGAGGGCGTCTACGACCTTTTCTCTATCTTTTTTTGTCGGGCGTTTAATCCAGCCAATATGACCATATCGACCCATTAACACCACATCCTCTACCGTTGTTGGGAAATCCCAATCAACACTACCGCGCTGCGGGACATAGGCAATTCTTTTTTGGACGCTTTGATAAGGTTTTCCTAAAAAACTCACTTCGCCAGATACGCGTTTAACCAGCCCTAAAACAGCTTGAATCAGCGTGGATTTTCCCGCGCCATTAGGGCCAACGACCGCGACAAGGGCGCCCAGTGGGATTTCAAGATCGATATCCCATAAAACTGGTTTTAAATCGTAAGAAACCGTGAGGTCAAATATTTTAATTGCATTATTCATATATTCTCCTATTGTAAGGCATCGACAATCGTGTCGATATTATGCTGATACATCGTTAAATAAGTGTCATGTCCACTTTCACTGTCGCCCAGTGAATCGCTATAAAGGTGACCGCCTATGGCCAAATCTTTTCCTCTTGCTTCGACGGCTTGGACGACACTTTGAATGGTGTTTTCTGGCACACTCGTTTCAACAAATATGGCTTTGACACCAAGGTCAACAACAAGATTAGCTAAATCCTGAATGTCTTTAACACTCGCTTCACTTTGGGTGCTAATCCCTTGGATTGCATGGACTTCAAAGCCAAATGATAAACCTAAGTAGGCAAAGGCATCATGGGCGGTAATGAGTACGCGCTTTTGTGTTGGCAAATCTTCTAGACGCGTGAGGACATACTGATATAAGTCGCTTAGTTGTTGTTGATAAACAAGATAATTATTTTCATAATCTTCAGCATTTTCGCTATCAATTGCGACTAACTTATCTTTTAAAGAGAGTGCAACCACCATCCAATTGGTGATGTCACCCCAAATATGGGGGTCGACAAGTCCTTCATCATTTTGAATAATGCGGACGCTACTCATCGCTTCGAGTGTGTCACTGGCAGTAAAGCGTTGAGATTGATCAATACTTTGGAGGACGTCCCCCATCTTGGCTTCTAGATGCAAACCATTAAGGACAACCAGATCCGCCTTAGCAAGCGCTCTCGTATCACTAGGTTTAGGATTATAGGCGTGTGGGTCAACGCCCGCCCCCATTAGTGTGACAACACTAACATGCTCTCCACCTATTACACGTGATAAATCACCAAGCATCGTCGTCGTGGCGACAATATTAACTTTCCCCTCTATATAGCTGTAGTGGTTGAGTGGACTACAGGAAAGAAGGGAAACAATTCCCACCATACTAGCTATCATAAACTTCAACTTTTTCATAAATCATCTTTCTATAATTTAAGGTATGCCTTAAAACTAACTTTAGATTACACTGAATAATTTTTCCTGTCAATCTCAATACACCGTCAATGCGCTTACAAACAAAAAAAGAACTAATCTTATTAGTCCTTTCATATGACGACTTGTTTATCGACTGGCGATGCTGACAACTTGATGATGATAGTTATCCTGCTGATCACTAATCAGTAAGGCCACATCAACTAGATCAATGATACCAACTCGACTTTGACCATCTTTGTCCTTGAGCATGATGTTGCCCCCTAGATTATAGGGCTGATGAATATGGCGCGTATCAATGTGGCGGGCAGGCGCTAGGTAGGTCCAGTCGACGTCGCGATGTTGACTTAATAAATCAAGGAC
>DATESM010000046.1:0-6743 GCA_035270805.1 Bacilli bacterium | reverse complement strand
GATAACCCCTATATTAGAAAGTTTTATGCTGATTATAACGATGACCTATCTACAGCAGACCGCTTTAGAAATTCAGGGGCCAGTCGCGTTAGTTTTGATAAAGAACACATTTGGGCACAATCGCTCGGTGACTTTGGTCGTACCGGTGGTGCGGGTAGTGATTTTCACTCACTTTTACCTGCGGATGTCAGAGGCAATCAGCAAGCGCATAGTAATTATAATTTCGCCACGCCAACTAGTGGCATCACCTCTTATATGAACGATAAAGGTAGTTATGTCGGACGAAATGGCTACATCGCAGGATCTTCACAAAAAGTGTTTGAACCAACTGATGACTATAAAGGCGATGTCGCACGCGCCATGTTTTATATGACAGCTCGTTATTATGAATATATTGATGTCCTTCATCCTAAACTAACGCTCGTTGATGGTTCGCCTAGTGCACTAGTGGCTTCTCCAACCCAGCCAGGATTAGCCGGTGATTTAGAAACCCTTCTGGCGTGGCACACACTCGATCCGGTTGATGAATATGAAATCCACCGTAACAATTTAATCTACAACAACTATCAAGAAAACCGTAATCCATTCATTGATTTTCCTGATTGGGCAGATATCATTTTTGACGCTAATTATGTTGGGGATGGGGCAAGCTTTGATGGCGGTGATCCCGTCGAGCCAGAAGAGCCTTCCATCACCCTGACACGGATTGAAATCGATATTAATCCACAAGCTAGTTTCTTTTTTCTTGAACAGGTTAACAAGAGTGATTTTATCGTCACGGCTCATTATAGTGATGACACAAGTAAAGTGGTGACGAATTATACACTGACAAGTGGCGGGAATCCTCTCACGACTTATAATCAAGTGGGAGAGATTGAATTGACTTTCTCCTTTAGTGAAGAATCTGTGACAGTTACAAAATCGATAACCATTACAGTTAATTTAACAACCCTCCACTATGTCGTCATTGGTGGCGCTGCTCTCATTTTAATTGGGTTGGGTATTCTATTACCTAAACTTAGGAAAAAGGTCATTAAAAAAGGAAAAAGAATCATCAAGAAAACGCGAAAAAAACACAAAAAGTGAGTGTTTTAAGACAAAAGTAGTGGTTTTAAGGGTATTATCTGACAATATTCAGATAATCCCTTTTTTTGTTTGACTTATCTAGTTAAATTGATAAAATTGAGGTATCTCCAAATCCACAAGAGTGGGGGACCCAGTTAATTGGGGTGAATCGTATTTACGTAAGGATACTTAATGTCCTAAACCCGTCAGCTAACCTCATCGGAGTCATTAAGCGTATAAACTTAATTTATGCGTTTTTTTTATGCCCAAGAGAGGAGTTGATGTTATGGATATTTACATCATGTTGTTGAAGGTGGCCCTGGTGCTGGCAGTGGGTTTTGTTGGTGCATTAATTGCCCGTAAACTCAAGTTGCCTAATGTGAGTGGTTATCTCGTATTAGGACTATTACTAGGACCAAGCTTAGGTTTGATTTTTAAAGACTTCAAAGGGGTTATTACCGTTGCGGATAATACCGCTCTAGAATTCATTAGTGAATTGGCCCTCGCATTTATCGCCTTTTCAATCGGAAGTGAATTTGCGTTAAAAAACATTAAGAAATTGGGGAAAGAAATCTTCACACTCACGACGCTTGAAGTTGTCGGGGCAGTGCTTGTTGTCTTTCTTGCCCTCTTCTTTTTGCCTAAACCTGATGTCATTCAAACGGGTTATCATCCCTTCGCTAAAGAAAACATAGCATTTGGTATGATCCTTGCTTCCATGTCCGCGGCAACCGCGCCAGCGGCCACTATTATGGTCATTCGCCAATATCGCGCTTATGGGGCAGTGACAAAGACAATCTTACCAGTTACTGCACTTGATGATATTTTTGGCATTGTTGTTTTCGGCTTCTTTATTGCAATTGCAAAGATTCTCGTTCCACAAGGTGCGACAAATGTCCCGTTATTGTTGATGTTTCTCTCACCATTCATTGAAGTGTTCGGTAGTGTACTGATTGGCGCATTGCTTGGTCTCATTCTCTCTAAACTCGCCAACAAATTTGATAGATTGCGTGATGATATGCAAGTTCTTGCCCTTTTAACAGTCTTTATGACTGTCAGTCTAACAAGTATTGTCAACCATTATTTGCATGACTATGGTATTGGATTTTCACAACTTCTCATCAATATCGCCGTCGGTTCAATGGTTGCTAATGTCGCCAAAAAACCCGAGCGTTCATATGCCGCTCTTAACGACATGACCACACCTTTTTATATCATCTTCTTCACATTAGCGGGTGCAAGCCTTGACCTCAGCCTCCTCGGTGCAGATAGCCTGATCTTAATTATTACTCTCGTCTATATTCTTGCCCGCGGTGGTGGTAAAATATTAGGTATATACGTAGGCGCAAGAATCGCAAAGTCATCGCCAACAATCCGAAAGTTTCTCGGCATTGCTCTTCTACCACAAGGTGGTGTCTCCATTGGTCTACTTGTGATTGTTGCCGTTCAGATGAAAACATTCTACCCAATCATTGCAACGATTATCATGCTCTCGATTCTTGTTTATGAAACATTTGGCCCAATATTTGCGAAGTTTTCACTGCAAAAAGCCGGTGAACTTTATGGACAAGATAAGCTCGAGGCCATGTCTAATGTTGATAGTTTAGAAACTGTGGAGGAAAAATAATATGGAAGCACTCTTTATTGTCTTAAATGATTTGTCTTATTTGGAGGCCATCCTTCAACGTTTTGTTGAACTTCGCGTTCGTGGGGCAACCATCATTGACTCAATGGGAATGGCCCGCGCCATTATGGATAGTGAAGGGATGAATTTTTATTCAAGTTCTCCTTTCCAACGTTCATTGAGCGATGATCAAAAATCTTCAAAAACCATTTTTACGGTCATCCCAGAAGGCCAAGATGCTAGCGGGATTGTCGAAGAAGTGAAAAAAATTGTGGCTTCTTCTAAACGTGAAGTCATCGGATTTATGTTCACTGTTCCCGTTAGTGGCATCTTTACGATGAAACCAAATAATCTTCGCCAATAATAGTAAAAAGTCCTAGATTTTTCTAGGACTTTTTATATCGCTTTAACATGTCGAATAAAGTAGATATACTTTGTGACTTCCAGAAAAAGAATGACCAACCAAACATATAAATTATCGAGCAATAAACCACTCATAGTCAATATTAGTGTTGTGAAGGTAAGTAGAATCCACATCGTAGACTTTTTCATACTGCGTGTTTGCACAAAGGTGGCTAAGTGTTGTTGATATATCTTTGTGGAAGTAAACCAAAGATGAAAACGTGTTGAACTTTTAGCAAACATATAAGCGGTGACTAGCAGGAAAGGCGTCGTGGGCAGTAAGGGGAGAAAAACACCAAGCATACCGAGTCCCAAAAAAAGAAAACCAAGAAATAAATATAAAAGTTTCATGGCTAGCTCGCTAGGCGTTTTTCACCTTCAAGTTCACGAATAGGCTGAATGTTTTGCGTAATTTCAAGCGTGCCTAAATATGTGCCTTGTTTGTCTCGAACTGCAAAATAGCGTATATAGACGAAACTTCCTCTAAATTTTATCCAAAAATCTTCGTGGTCTTTTTTGCCACTTCTAAATGATTCAATGATGTCCTCAACCACATGCACGGATTGAGGAGGATGACACATTGACACATGGCGACCGATGATGGTCGCTGGGCGAGCAAAAATACGTTCTTTACCTTGTGTGAAATACTTCACATGCCCTTCGGCATCAACAAAAGTTAAATCAAAGGGCAGTGTATTGAGCATCGCATTGAGTTGCTCAACCGACAGACTGCCTGCGTCAAAACCGACTTCACCATCTTTGATACCACTTTCCTCAACGGGCAAAACACTTTCATTCTCGACCTTTTTCCAACTATGTTTTGGCCGCCCTAAGAACCATCCTATTTCTTCAGATGCACTATCAACGCTAATCCAGTTATAAAAACTGAGCGATTCTTTTAGTAATGGTAAAAGAATGTTATTTTCTTTACTAATCATGTCTCTCACACGTGTGATGACAGCTTTGACTTTTTGATGAATTTCTCTTTCATCACTTGTGGCCGCTCCGAGTAGCGCGATAACTTCTTTGATATCCGCTCGTATTTCATCATCAACACCCCACATTACTTTAGGAGGCGCTGTTATCCCTTTTTTCTCAAGGTGAGGGAAACATAAATATTCTTTACGTGCATAGTGTTTATCGATTTCTTTGAGTCGGTCAAAGGCAACACGTAGCATCAGCAAAGCTGTTTTTCCTGTTTGTGTAAGATAAGGTTCAACTTCCTCTTTAATCAACTGTTCAATTTTTTCATTTTCTTCGATAAAGACTTGCACAGGATGCCCTGGTGTACTCGAATAATCATGAATCTTATGAATATCAGAGATGGAGCCGTCAAAAACAGCAGCGTGAACATCACACAACTTTTGAATGTCAGCAACATCCATCCCATCTTTAATAAGCCCCTGTTCGAGTTGCGAGATTTCTTCAGTCGTAATCGAACCAAAATCCTCTTTGAACTCTTGTTTTGCCACTTCAAAATCCTTACCGGCGTGCAAAGATAAGATTAATTTTTTTAATTTCTCTTGGCGATTATTAATCAGTTCACTCATATGATTCCTCCACGACCTCAAAGCCGTTTTCTTCAAATTTTTGTTTGACGACATCTAAATTAATGCCCCGCATTGCCGCTCCTTTTTTAATGGTCATAATCTTGCCCACCGTTTGTAACATCGCGGGTTTAATAATTTCCTTAAATCCAAGTTCAAAAAGCAGCGTTTTCACTCTCTCGTCTTTAGAGACAACTTCATGGACACTTTCATTAATATTTATGGTCTTTATTTGCATCATTTTCTCCACTGGCATTATAACAACTAGAAAATAGGGTCGCCATTGATATGATAAAAAAAAGTGGAACGATTGTTCCACTATCTCTGATTAGCGATATTAAGAAATTGCTTGAGCCGCAGATCATCAGTTGACTTTAATTGACTGGGAGCGCCATCGAAGCGAATGATTCCCTCATCAATAAAGACAACCCGGGTCGCGACATTGAGTGCAAACTCAATTTCATGCGTCACAACAACCATCGTCATGCCTTCCTGCGCGAGTGTCTTCATCACTTTTAATACTTCTTCAACCATTCTTCTTAGTGAAGAAAGCGCAGCATGTTTTGACTGTGAACGTAGGGAGGAAGAGCCATAACCCGTAACAATTTTAAATGACTTTTTTTCAACCTTTACAATCTCTCTTAGACGCTTTCCAATGTCTTTTTGCGGGACTCGACCATGAAACTCATCATAAGTTCTCATCTATAACTTCTTCTTTTTGTTTTCATTCATCAAAGGGATTTCGTCACGTTTAAGAACCGTGAGCATGATTTCCGCACTTGTTACATTCGTCGCCAGTGGCGTTTCTGTCACATCGCATAGACGAAGCAAGGCACTGACATCAGGTTCATGGGGTTGCGCGGTCAAGGGATCACGTAAAAAAACAACGAGATCGAGCGCATTGTTGGCAATCATTGAGCCAATTTCTTGGTCGCCCCCTAGCGGTCCACTTTTTTTACAAAATACTTTTAACCCCGTAGCTTTTGCGACTAAACTGCCGGTCGTGCCGGTCGCATACAACTCATGAGTGGCTAAAACATCTCTATATTTAACCGCTAAAGAAATCATCTCGGGTTTTTTCTGATCGTGAGCAATGAGGGCAACGCGCATAATGTGGTCTCCTTTAAAAATCTACTATTAGTATAACACTAGCAATTGATGATAAATAGTGCATTAGAAAACTATGTATTATGATAGATAATATGATAACATATTGAAAAAGGTAATCACGATGGAAAAGAAATTAATCACCGATCAAAGACTAGTCCCCTTCTATGAAAGATTTGGCTGGACAGTCGAAAAAATCGATAGTCGCAATAGCAATGACAAGGGAGATGTACTGACCTATCAACTTGTCAGAAATTTAGACAGGGAACAAATTAAAAAAATTAGTCCCCATGAACTAAAGGCAGAAAAAATCTTAAAAACAAGCAAAAAGTGGTCGGGTAATTTTAGCCATTACACCATTAATAATATTATTTTTCTTTTGACCACTGTCACTATTTTTCTTCTAGTTGGCAACCAACACGACTTCTTTGAAACTGATCAAATCACTTTTCCATTTATTCGCGATTTACTGCTGTGGGTGATTCTAGCTTATCTTGTCTTCTATCTTGGCTTTTTTGCCCTCCGCGTCTTTGTTAATTATCGCCTAAAGAAAAAGCTTTCAACCATCTTAATCGAGGTCAAAAGCATATTAGGTTAGTCGCGTATATTTTTTTCGCTGTCATATTGTTTTAAAAAGTTTTGGATATACTCGGTTCGCTTTCTAGCGAGCCTTTTTCCTTCACGCGTATTCATCAAGCCTTCAAGTTTTAATAATTTCTCTTCGAAGTGGTGTAGCGTTGCGCTTTCACTGCCTTCTATCATGCGCCCTTTTGCCCCGCCATAGGCGAAGGTTCTAGCAATGCCAATTGCGCCCAAAGCATCAAGACGGTCAGCATCTTGAACAATTTGTCCTTCCTTCGTCCGCTCAATTTTCCCCTTAAGCGTTGACGAATAGGAAAGGTTATCAATGATGTCAATAATCTGATCTCTTTCGTCTATGGGTATGCCATTTTCATCAACAAAGCGTTGCACTACCCCACTACCTGCGTGATTAAGTT